>SKXF01000237.1 GCA_007128555.1 Clostridia bacterium
CCTTTGAGGATCTGCTGGGGATGTCTGACTTCATATCGATTCACGTTCCCCTCAGCGCGGCCACCCGTGGGATGCTGGGCCGGGCAGAGTTTGAGTCAATGAAACAGGGAGCCGTCCTGGTCAATACCTCCCGGGGCGAGATCGTCGATGAAAGGGCCCTGATCGAGGCGTTGCGCGAGGGCCCACTCGGTGCTGCTGGGCTCGATGTGTATTCGGAGGAACCCCTGCCGGTTGATCACCCCCTGGTGCAGCTGGGCAATGCGGTGTTGTGTCCTCACCTGGGCAGTGCCAGCGTGGCGGCCCGGAAGGCCATGGCGCGGATTGCAGCGGAGAACCTGGTCGCGATTCTGAGGGGACAACGGGCTGAACATGTGGTGAATCCCGAGGTTTTGCATTAAGCATAAATAGAGGCCCCCTATACCGGAACAGGTAAGGGATCCGGAGGGGGCCCATGAGAGGCGAAGCCTCCCATTTCTGTCACGACGATGCACGTACATAATACGCGACACCGCAACGATCTGCCAGCCCCATGACGCTCAATGAGCGCTCTGTAGGGCGCAAGAATCGACTTCAGACCGGATTATATCCTTTACGGCTACCAGATGCTCAAGTTGTCCCTTCAGGCTATAGGAAAGATGGGTACTCCCCGCAAAGATAGAGAGCATCTCAGTACTTTATTTTTTCCGGGGAGGTTGACAGTGCAAGATCTGGGAGATCGATTGCGTAAGTACCGGGTGCGGGCGGGCCTCAGCATCTATGATGTGGAGAAGAGGGTCGGCCGTCATTTCAGCACCATCAGCAAGTACGAGCGCGGAGAGCGCAGGCCGAGCCTGGACACCCTGCGGGAGCTGGCCGGGGTCTACGAGGTCCACCCCGCACGGCTCGTCACCCAGATCGATGATGTGCAGGACATGTTCCCGGAGGAAGTGGTCATGGCCGCGCGCTTGTTGCAGCGGCGCCCCGACATCCTTGAGATCCTCCCGGATCTGGAGGGTCTCGACGCAGAGCAGATCGGGTTGCTTAGTGCGTTTCTGCATACCCTGGAACTTTCCTGAGCGTCCCGCGCCTCACATCGCAGGCCCGGGTCCTGCCCTATGCGCCTCAAGGGATTTGTGAGTGCAGATCAATGAGTACGTGCCGCTGCCCGGGGCCTGTCACCGGGCGACGGCTGAATCTGCTCCCGGTGCGGTGGGTGGAGGACTCGGTCACCTTCCCCGCGCCAATGGGATTCGGTGCCATCGGTGATGAGTGCCTGGTGGAGGCGTGTGCCCGGGTCGTGGCCAGGGAGCTTCGGTCCGTCGGTATCAACATGAACCTTGCTCCGGTCCTGGACGTCAACACCGATCCGAGCAATCCGGTGATTGGGCCCCGTTCCTACAGCGATGATTCCCAGGTGGTGGCGCGGATGGGAGCTGCTGCCGTGAGAGGGTATGGCCGGGGTGGGGTGGAGGCGGTGGGGAAACACTTCCCTGGACACGGCGGTACGGACCTGGATTCCCACGAGGTGCTGCCCGCTGTCCCCCGGGTCAGGGACATCGACCTCCATCCCTTCTGTCGGGGGATTTCGGCGGGCCTGGGTGCGATCATGACGGGTGGTCTTCTCCTCGCTTACAGACCTCCCTGCGACGCTGTCTCCCCAGATTCTGACGGGCCTTCTTCGCGAGGAGCTGGGGTTCCAGGGGATGATCCTGACAGACTGTATGGAAATGTCTGCCGTGGGAGGGCGGTTCGGTCCCGAGGAGGGGGCGGTGTGGGCCGTCGAGGCCGGCGCACATATGGTCCTGTTGTCCCACGCGCTGAGCGTCCAACGGAGGGTTCCTGATGCCTTCCTGCATACGGTGCCGCCCCGGTCGGCAGGGAGGCGGAAATACGGCGCATCCCTTGTGAGGCAGCTGTACAGCGATGAAGCCGCCTCTCCCTGGAGTGGGATGGCCCACAGGCTGAGCCCCGAGGACCTGGTCGCCACCCTGACCGGCTGGACGGTGGCGTCCATCGTCCGATCCTGCACGGAGGTCGGTACCGTCGAGCAGATCCTGGTGGGAGGCGGTGGTGCAAGAAACCCCGCGATCCTCGCCCAGTTGCAGAAGCGCCTTGCACCCAGGGAGGTGCTGTCCTTCGAGGCCCTGGGTGAACCCGGCAAGGCCCGGGGAGGCGATGGCCTTCGCCCATTTTGCCTGGGAATTCGCTGCGGGGAACCCGACGAACCTGCCCCGAGGCACCGGGGCCGAGATGCCCGTCGTTCTGGGTTCCCTGACCCCGAGTGCGCCTGTGAACTTGCATTGAGGCCCCTCTGTCATTAGAGTGTAGTTAGCGTCTGGGTATGATGGACGGAGAGGCTGGTGACGGTGCGATGAGGCAGTTGACGCGCTCCAAAGATCAACGAATGATTGGTGGGGTCTGCGGTGGAATGGCCGAGTACCTGGTCGTGGACCCGACCGTGGTGCGCCTGGGCTGGGCCCTGATTTCCCTTTTCTGGGGGGCCGGGATCGTGTTGTACCTTGCGGCGTTGATCATTGTACCGGAAGCGCCTTCTTCTGGAGGGTAGGCAGTGAGAACATGCATGTTCGGAGAGGCCGGTGTGGGTTATGAACAAACTTTATCGTTCCCGCCGCCACAGGGTGATCGGCGGGGTGTGTGGGGGGCTTGCCCAGTATTTTGCGGCGGATGTATCGGTGATCCGGCTCGCCTGGGTGCTGTTTTCCCTCCTGGGTGGGGCAGGTATTGTCCTTTACCTCCTGGCGTGGATCATTATCCCCGAGCGACAGGCTCACAGTCGGCAGGGCGTCCATGAGGAGCCGGCGTACGAGGTGGACCACGCTGAGAGAACGCGGCTGGTTGGGATCATCCTGGTCGCCGTGGGTGCTTATCTCCTGCTGGAGCGAGTGATCAGCATTCGGGTCACTCTCTGGCCCCTGCTCCTGGTGCTTGGCGGGGTGGCACTGCTGATGTCAGGTCGCCAGGATCCGTCGCCTCCGCCAGACCAGAGAGACGACGGTCCTCCCCGGGCCCAGGGTGCCGAGCGGGCTGAGCCCAAAGAGAAGACGTCGTACGAGGAGTGAGTCGTTCTGAGCATAGACCCATGGAAGCCGATGGCGGACTGGCACACTCACACCGTCTACAGTGACGGCATGGGGACCGTGGAGGGCAATGCCCGGGCAGCCCAGGAACTGGGGCTGGAGTCGGTGGCGGTGACCGATCATGGGCCGGCTGCATTGACAGCCGGGGTGTGGAGGGCCGAGACCCTGCTGAGCATCTTGAGGGAGGTTGAGCAGGTTCGGGTCCAGCTCGACATCGAGGTCCTGGCCGGGGTTGAGGCTAACGTGGTGGGCACCGAGGGCGATATTGATGTGCCTCCCAACATCTACGAGCACCTGGATCTTCTGACGGTGGGGATTCATCCAGGTGCTGCAGGAGCCCCCAGGTCGGCTCGAAAGGGGCTTCGGATCTGGGACGGGCCCGCGAGGCGGCGACGGAATCGCGTTGAAAATACCAAGACTCTGGTTGACTGCCTGTTCTTGCATCCCGTTGACCTGGTGACCCATCCCGGCCTGGGTGTGGATGTGGATACGCAGGAGCTGGCGCGGGCCGCTGAGAGGCGGGGAACCGCCCTGGAGATCAGCGCCCGTTATGCGAGCTCCATGGCAGGCTTCATCGACGTTGCCCAGCGAACCGGAGTGAGTTTCTGGTGCTCAAGTGATGCCCATGAACCGGCATCCGTGGGGGATTTGCGGGATGGACTGGTCCTGGCCAGGGCGAGGGGCCTGGCACCCGAGAGGATTTGCAATGTGTGGGCGGGAAGAGAACGCAGGGGGGCGGGAGCGTGAGGCGCGATGGCTGAGATCCAGTTCGTGGTCATAACGGGGCTTTCGGGGGCCGGCAAGACGGTGGCGCTACAGAGCATGGAAGACATGGGATATTTTTGCGTGGACAACCTGCCTCCGGCCCTGATGCCGAGGTTTGCCGGCCTGCTGGCGGCACCAGAGAACTACGTGGACAGGGTGGCCCTCGTGATGGATATCCGGGGTGGAGGATTCTTCGAGAAGGCCTCGGAGGTCATTTTTGGGATTGAAGAGACCGGGGCACCGATCACGCTGTTGTTTCTTGAGGCTACCGATGAGGTGTTGATCAAGCGTTTCAAGGAGACCCGGCGGCGTCACCCCCTGGCATCTCGGGGCAGTATCATCGAGGCCCTGGAGCAGGAGCGGCAGGCCCTGCAGCCGCTGAGGGAACGCGCAGCCCACGTGGTCAACACGTCGGAACTGGGACCTGCAGACCTTCGGGCCAGGCTATTCAGCCTGTTTGCCGGCGAGGAGCACTTACGCCGTCTTCTCATTTCCTCGATGTCCTTCGGTTTCAAAAACGGCCTTCCCCG
>SKXF01000404.1 GCA_007128555.1 Clostridia bacterium
CCCCCCCTTTGATCTGCTGTTGCTCCTCGATTGCAGTTCCCTGAGCCGAACGGGGCGGGTCAGGGAATTTTTTGATGCCTCCGGCCTTCCCCTTGTTGTCACCATAGATCACCATCGCAAGGGGGAGAGGATCGGGGACTATGTCTGGGTGGACCCGTCGGCTGCTGCCACTGCGGAGATGGTCTTCGACTGGATCTCGGGTGCTGGCCTTCCCCTGGAGGCGGACGTGGCTTCCGCCCTCTATACGGGCATCGCCACGGACACCGGTTTCTTTGCCTATCCCAATGTTTCTGCGGGTACCTTTGACCGGGCTGCTGCCCTGGTCCGCCGGGGAGCGGTCCCCGATCGGATCTACCGTAAGATCAGCGAGGACAGGCCCCTGCAGGAGATCCGAATCCTGGGTCGAGCCCTGGAGAAACTCCAGGTGGAGGCGGGGGGGCTTCTGGCCTGGACGGCCCTGACCCGGGAGGACATGCTGGACAAGGGTGCGGGCCCCGACGACACCGAGGGCATCGTCAATCGGCTCCGCTCCATCGCCGCCAACGAGGTGGCGATCTTGTTCGTGCAGGCAGGTGGGCATGTGAAAATCAGTTTCCGATCTCGCAAGAAAGTGGATGTGAGCGAACTGGCCGGCGAGTTTGGCGGCGGAGGTCATGCAAGGGCTGCCGGTGCCAAGGTCACCGGAGATGTCGACGAGGTGACCCGCGAGGTTCTGCGGGCCGCCCTCGACCGGCTTTCGCAGGCGGAGGGGGACCGCACGTCTTGAACGGGGTCATTAACGTGTTCAAGCCCCCGGGCTGGACATCCCACGATGTGGTCAACCGGGTGCGAAGGGTTTTTGGAATTCGAAAGGTGGGCCATGCCGGGACCCTGGATCCCGGGGCCGCGGGTGTCCTCGTGGTCCTGGTAGGCAGGGCAACCAGGACCCAGCAGTACTTCACCGCCCTGGGCAAGACGTACGTGGGAGAACTCACCCTGGGCATACAGACCGACAGTGGCGACGGCTTTGGCAGCGTGATCACCGTTGATGAGACACCGCCCGATGATCCCGGCGTCCTGGAGGACCTTCTGCTGCAGTTCACCGGAGAGGTCGAACAGCTGCCTCCCATGACGTCTGCGGTTAAGCATCAAGGTGAACCCCTGTATCGCCTCGCCCGGCGGGGCGTGACGGTGAAAAGGAAGATACGAAGGGTCCGCATTGATGCCCTTCGGCTCCTGCACTGGAACGGAAGCATGCCTCCCCGCGCCCTGCTTGAGATCCGGTGTTCCTCGGGAACTTACGTGAGAACGCTCATGATGGACCTGGCCACCGCTGCTGGGAGCTGTGGATACATGTCCTTTTTGGTTCGGACAGCGGTGGGTAGCTTCGCGATCTGTGATGCGATCTGGCCAGGTGACATATGCCGGGAGGCCCTGGTACCCCTGTCCGAGGCCCTTGATTTCCTGCCTGCGCTCTGCCTGGATTCGTCGGACGCGAGGCGTGTGTCCGGGGGTGCGCGCCCGCAGAACCTAGGCCCCGTTGAGGGGTGCGAGGGAGATAGGGTCAGGCTCGTCGGACCGAAAGACGCATTGTTAGCGGTGGGCAGGGTGTCGGCAGGCCGGGTGTATCCGGAGAAGGTATTTTTGCCGCCAGGTGATTGAGGAGAGAGTTAAATTGAGATGCTATGAAGGATTGGATCTCGGTGACTGGGACAGCAGCAGGCGTCGCGTGGTGGTCATCGGCGCCTTTGATGGTCTTCATCTTGGCCATCAACGCCTGATCTCGGCAGCACGTGACCAGGCCCATGAGGACAGCGCAGAGCTCGTTGTCCTGACGTTCTGGCCGCCGCCGCAGGTGTTGTTGCAGCCCGGGCGTGGGGGGCGGCTTCTGTGCACCCGTCGGCAAAAAGCAGGTTTGATCTCGGACCTGGGAGTGGATTCGCTGGTCACGCTCTCCTTTGACCGGGACCTGGCAGGGATGTCCGCCGAGCGTTTTGCCCGGGACATCCTGTGCGAGCGGTTGGGAGCTGACCAGGTCTTCGTCGGGTACAACTTCACCTTTGGCCGGGATTCCGGCGGCGATGCCGAGACATTGAAGGACTATGGTGCGGATCTGGGCTTCGGGGTGAGGGTCCTGTCGCCGGTGCGTTTCGGTGATTGCACGATCTCCAGTACCCGGATTCGAAGGAGACTGGAGGAGGGTCGCGTTCGCTCGGCGACAGAGCTCCTGGGTCGACCCTTCAGCATTGAGGGCCCGGTGATCCACGGGGAGGGACGCGGGGGGAGCGTGGTCGGCTATCCGACCGCTAACCTCAGGCCCTCCGAGATGGTTATCTTGCCCCGGGAGGGGGTCTACGCGGTCCAGGTTGACTTGCATGACAGCGCAGAGGTCCATCCCGGAGTCGCCAGTGTGGGGGGGCGGCCCACCTTCGCCCGGCCCGGGGATCGGCCCGGCGTGGAGGTGCACATCCTGGGATTTGACGGTGACCTGTACGGCAGTTGGGTGAAGGTGGCTTTCAGGCGAAGACTCCGGGATTTGCGAGCATTTTCGTCTCCTGAGGCCCTGAGCGAGCAAATTGACCGTGACATTGAGGCCAGCTGGGGCTCATCCGATCACAATGCAGCTGGAGGTTGCTGATGAATTTGCAGATCATGGCACCCTATGCTACAATGGATGGAAGTGCTTTTGAACCGCAACTGGGCTGTTCGGTCACCTCCAGCGGCACGCTCGGTTGACGGGGATATCCCATCCCCTGAGGGGGATGGCAAAGATCCGGGAGGTAGAACACAATGACAGAAGATGAGAAGCAGGGCATTGTCGAGGAATATAAGCTCCACGAGACCGATACCGGTTCACCCGAGGTGCAGATCGCACTGCTTTCGGGCCGAATTCGACAGCTCACCGAGCATCTGCGGGAGCACCGCAAGGACCACCATTCGCGTCGTGGGCTTCTCAAGATGGTCGGCCAGCGAAGGAACCTGTTGAACTACCTGCGGAAAAAGGACAGCGACAGGTATTACGACCTGATCAAAAGGCTGGGATTGAGAAGGTAATCTGATCCCTGGCCTCGATGACCATGCACACATCTTTGGGAGGTGTACTTTTGCAATTGGAAGGCACAAGAGAATACAAGATGGATTTTGCTGGCAGGGAGCTGACCCTGGAGTTCGGTCACATGGCCAGGCTGGCGGGCGGCTCGGTCGTGGTGCGCTACGGCGACACCGTGATCCTGGCCACCGCCTGCGTATCAGATTCACCTCGAGACCTCAATTTCTTGCCCTTCAGGGTTGACTACGAGGAACGACAGTATGCGATCGGTAAGATACCGGGAAGTTTCTTCCGGCGAGAGGGGAGACCCTCTGAGCGAGCGATCCTGACATGTCGGTTGATCGATCGGCCCTTCAGGCCCCTCTTCCCCTCGGGATACCGAAACGACATCCAGGTGATTATAACGGTTCTGTCGTACGATCCGGATCATGCCGCCGAGGTGTGCGCCATTCTCGGTGCTTCGTTGGCCCTCGGAATATCAAGTATACCCATTCACGAGGTGGTCACCGCAGTTAGCGTCGGGCTGGTGGACGGCGAGATCGTGCTCAATCCATCGGCGGAGCAGATGGATGCCAGTAGCCTGGAGCTCATGGTCGCAGGAACCGAAGAGGCCGTCGTCATGGTCGAGGCCGGCGGAGACGAGGTCCCGGAGGAGACCGTGCTGGAAGCCATCCTGCAGGGCCACGAGGAAATCAAGAAGGTGGCCCGGAAGCAGAAGGAGATCATCGCCGAGCTCGGTGTTCCCAAGGAGACGTTTGAAGAGGAACTCGTCCCCGAAGATCTCGATCGTGCGGTGCGGGAGATGGCCACCGAGGATGTCCGCCAGATGATGTCCATTGCGGACAAGCAGGACAGGGGCGACACCCGAGATGGCATCCGCGAGAAGGTCCAGGAGGCCCTCGAGGAACGCTTTCCCGATGAACAGGACTGGATCAAGTCGATTCTCAAAGACATTGAAAAAGAGGAGATGCGGCACACCATTCTCACCGAGGGGCGGCGGGCCGACGGAAGACGCCCCGACGAGATCCGCAAGGTGACCTCCGAGGTGGGCTTTTTGCCAAGGGCTCACGGCAGCGGGCTTTTCACCCGCGGCGAGACCCAGGTTCTGACGGTGACGGCCCTGGGGCCCGTGGGAGACAGGCAGCGTATGGACACCCTCCAGAACCAGGAGGAACTGAAGCGCTTCATGCACCATTACAATTTCCCCCCATACAGCACGGGCGAGTCGTGGCCCCTGCGGGGCCCTGGCCGCCGAGAGATTGGCCACGGAGCCCTCGCGGAGAAGGCCCTGCGGCCGGTGCTGCCGGCCGAGGACGAGTTCCCCTACACCCTTCG
>SKXF01000120.1 GCA_007128555.1 Clostridia bacterium
GACTGGGCCTGCAGTTCCCGGATCGCATCCCTGCCGGTGCCGGAAACAGACTGGTAGGTCACAGCGGTGACCCGCCTCAACCCAACCGCATCTTCAATGGGCTTCAGTGCGACCACCATCTGGATGGTGGTGCAGTTTGGGCTACAGATGATGCCCCTGTGCCCCTGGAGGTGGTGGCTGTTCACCTCGGGCACGACCAGGGGAACGGAATCATCCATCCTGAAGGCATTGGACTTGTCGATCACAACGGCCCCGCCCTCAACGGCCCTGGGGGCATACTCCCTGGACGCCCCGGCGGATGCGGCAAAGAACCACACGTCCACATCCCGGAACGAACCGGGGCCCAGGGTCTCAACCTGCAGCGTCTCCCCAAAGGCCTGTATCCTCGTCCCCCGGGATCGCGACGTACCGTAAAGCTTGAGATCTGAAGCGGGGAACCTGCGCTCCTCGAGGATCTCGATCACCCTCGAGCCCACCAGGCCCGCCGCTCCTAAAACGGCCACTCGTTTCCCTTCCATGGCTACCTCCGGTCTGAGCTTCTTTCTTTATCTGAAACAGGCTGAAGCTGTTTTCCCTGCATCGCCACTGTGCCGCCTCCAGGAGCCTGGAAAGGTCGACGACCCTTCACCCCAGGTCAGTGTCACAACTGCCTTGCGTGACCAGGACCCCACGACAACGCGGATGGGAGGCGAATGCCAACCAATGCAGCCCTGGCCGTCACATGCAAATCGGTCGTGCCCGTCTCGGAAGATGAACCGCACAGGGGAGGAAATGCGAGTTGATGACCTGGCAAGCGGCTCCTCTCATGCCCTTTAGGGGTCCGAGTTGGCTCTGCAACATAATATGATGGTCCAGCTGCAGCTGTGAGCGCTTCGATGACGGGAAAACTCGCGCCTCCCGATGCAGGCCCAGCCGCGAGGCGCATCGACCCAGCCAGGGTGATTCGCCGTCAACCTTTGCACCTGCGGATCTCGTCCTCACAATCGGAGACCCCCCGAGCATGGGAAAACCCGTGACGCGCACGCTGACACGCTTCCCGGTAGACCCTGGGGACGTTGAGTCCCTCGTGTTCACCCTGCGCGGCGCCGAAATCTCCTGGCATAGGTGTGACCTGCCGGACAACGCATGCCTCCGGATGGTGCTACCCAGGAGAACCTTCTGAACGGACGCTGACCATCCAATCCGGGTAACGGCATGTGACGAGGGCATGTGGGTCACATCGAGCAGCGAGCTACTGACCCTCGCCCAGCCTGTCCAACATGAGATACACTGGAAAGGTATAATCTGCTCTTCCAGGCAGAATAACCTGGAGCAGCTGCCCTACTAGATAGCGGCTAAGCACGGAAAGGACCTACTAAATTGGGCAAGAAAAGATGGCTTATCATTATCGTGTTGTTCGTACTCGCAGCAGTCATAACAATCATAGGCATCGACTTTGCCAGGGAGTCTGCGCGACCGGTCGTGGCCCCCGGACTCGAACCCCAGGCTCCGGATACGGTGAACCTGGTTGCCGTCCAGGTTCGATTTGAGCCGGCCTCCTATTTCAGCGAGGAAGCGTTCCGCAGCCTGATCCGCGAATCCATGGAACAGGCAGCCGCTGAGACCCAGCTCGGCCGGGACACCCTGGTGGTCTTCCCCGAGGACATCGGCCTCCTCACCGTCCTCTTCGGCAAGAAAGACATCCTATCTGAAGCCCAGCACCTCGGCGAGGGCATTGAGAACGTGATCCAAGGCAACCTGCTCAGCGTGGGCTACCAGAAGATCAGGAGAAGGGTCAGCTGGCCCCGGGCTCTCTTTTTGGCCCACCAGGACGCCATGGCCCGGGCCTACTTCGACGTCTTCTCCGACATGGCAAGGGAACACGACGTGTACCTGGTGGCGGGCACGGGCGGGTTCACCGATGGGGTCATGGCGCGCTACGTACCCCGGGACGTCCCGGGCGCCCCCACGCGAAGCGAAGCGAGGAACTTCAGCGACATCTACAACGCCAGCGTGGTCTTCGGACCCGATGGCGACGTCCTCGGCGTCCAGAGAAAGGTGTACCTGATCGAGCTCGAGGGGCCCACTGGACTGGACATCGAACCTGCCCCCCTTGATCGGTTGGAGGTCATCCCCACGTCCCTGGGAACGCTCGGGATCGCCATCTGTCTCGATGGGTTCCGGGACGACGTCCTGGACCATCTCAGCGCCAGGGGAGCCCAGATCCTGATCCAACCCAGCGCGAACCCAGGCCCCTGGGACCCCGATCAACAGGAGGGCTGGTTGATGAGCAGCTGGAGAGCCGTCGCTGAAGATCAGACCTTTGTCTACGCGATCAATCCCATGCTCGCCGGAGACATCCTGGACCTCGGGTTTTTCGGGCAATCATCCATCGTTGCCCTGCCTCACCTGGCCGATGAGATGATCCCCCAGCAAATCGGATATTCCGATCTGACAGCCAGGCCGGGCTTTCTCACGATTGCCGACGATGACGAGAACTTCTACATCGTTCACTTCCGCGTCCCGCACCCGGATTCCGTTCGGTGAAACATTGATGGGAAGGGACCGGAGAGGGCTTCCTTTCCGGTCCCGGACCGCTTCAGACCGGCGGAGCGAAGAGGACCCCGCCAAAAATGAGCCATGCAGCGATCAGCGTCACCACGAGGTTCAGGCTCTGACCCACGACATATAGAAGCAGGGGACTGCCGCTTCGCATCAACTTCTTCATCTGTCCCAGGTTGGATTCAAGGCCAATGGAGGTGAACGCCAGGCAGAATAACCAGCCCCTGAAACCGGAGGTGACCCGAACCAGCTGATCCACCCCCTCCACGCCCATCAGCGGCGTGAACACCAGCGAAAACAACATGGAAGCCCCGACAAACCCGAGGATGAACTTGGGGAACCGATCCCACATCTCCATCATCCTGGGACGGGTTGAACCGGAGGACACGCCTTCCCGGGAGACCCAGATCATGGCAAGGACAAAGGCAACGATCCCGATGAGCACGTTCTGAATCATCTTGATGACCGCTGCCACCTCCATCGCCACCGGCCCGACCAGTGCTCCGGCTGCGACCACCGCCCCCGTACTGTCCACGGTGCCGCCAATCCAGGCCCCACTGACCACCTCGCTCAGACCCATCCACCCGCAAATGACGGGCATGAGGACCATCATGATCACCGTGAACACCAGGGACATGGAAATGGCATAGCTGATCTCCTCTCGCGTGGCCCTCGTGGCTGTCCCTGCAGCAATAGCCGCGGAAACCCCGCATACGGACGTGGCAGCTGCAACAGTGGCCACCAGGGGGGTACTGGAAATCTTGAGAACCCGCGTCCCGAACACATACATCAGGTACAATACCGGGGGCGTGACAAGCCACGCAACGCCGAGCCCGTAAACGCCCAGCGAGAGCACCCGGTGAAACAGGATCTCGGCCCCGAGAAGCACCAGCCCCATCTTGATAAAAAGGCCACTTTGCATGGCAGGCTTGATCCACTCCGGCTGTCCGAGGACGTTCGCCACCAGGAGGCCCAGTCCCAGGGCCCATATCACGTTATTGATGCCGTAGTGGGCCATGGTCGCCTGGCTGCCCAGGATGTATGCGATCACCGAAAGACCGAATACACCGATGAATCCCCTCAGGTAGGACCGTACATGGCCCCCGGTGAACCCAACAGCTACTGCCGTCAGAGCGGCGAAGCCCAGGCCCAGGGCCAGGATTCCGATCACGGTTTCTGTCGTCATGACAGCGCCCACGGAATGCGTCCATCTTCCCACCCGCGGCGCCTGGCCCATGAGACCCGTCAAAGAGAAGAAAACAATCACCGCGGCCAACCACACGCTCCACCAGTCTTCAGCTCGCCAGAAAGGGCTGAAATCCACGCGTCTCTTCATCCACATTCCCCCCCGATTCCCAGGTTTGGCTGGGCATAGCTGTAACCCCCCTGGCATGGTATGCGGAGAGGGCCGCCGTCGCACCCAGTAAACGACAGTTAACCTCCTTACCTACCTTAAATGAACCTGGAAATCGAAATCGGGAGAGATCCTCTCCACTGCATCACCAGACAGCGTCAACACATACCCCTGCCCAAACATCTCCCGGCAGGTGGCCGGGTCACTACAGGAAATGAACCGGGGCAGGTCGAATTGAAATACAGGCGTCGCCTGGGACCCCATCCCCTCACCCAGGGCCATCGTTCTCCTGTGAACCTTCCGGGCAAGATAACGATGGGGAGATGGTGTTGTCCATGAAGTCCACAACCTGGAGGGAGTTCAGCATGTGAAGCTCCCCACCATGGAGGTGAATCAATGACGAAAGAGTTCAACCTCTGGGAGGACGCCGCGAACCCTCCCGGAGATGTTCAACAACAACTGC
>SKXF01000165.1 GCA_007128555.1 Clostridia bacterium
ACATTCTCCACCCGGATGGTATGTCCTCTCTGCCCGCACGCCCTCAGAATTTACTGGACCCGATCTGATCCAGGGTCGAGGACAGAACCCTGGAGCGTCGGGCTCACGCCCATAGGTGTCTGTTGCTCGCCTGAGGCATCCTGCGTCACTCGGCTTTCCGTGCGTTTCAATGCAGCGGCCACCAGATTGCACATCAACCTCTCCTGTGAGCCCTGAGGTGGTTTCCGACAGCGGAGCGATCTGTGGGGCCGTGTTCACTGCCTGTGTGCACAATACAAAGAGGCCGGGAGTCAGCACCGGCCCCTGGATCGCGTGTTGTCTTGCTCATCGCGTCTTGCTCAGCCATCCCCTGACCTGCATGGCATCCGATATACGCTGGACTGCGGCGAGATACGCCGCATCACGCATCGTGACATTCAGCCGCTGATGCATTGTGTAGATGTTGTCAAACGCCTGCACCATCTTGCGGCGGAGTCGATCATTGATTTCCTCTTCTTCCCACCAGCTACCGCTGTTATTCTGAACCCACTCGCAGTACGACACAATGACACCTCCGGCATTGGCCAGGATGTCGGGAATATTCAGCACACCCTTATCAGCCAAGATCGCATTTGCCTCCGGGGTGGTGGGACCGTTGGCACCTTCAGCCACGATTCGCGCCTTAATCTGCCCGGCGTTTTGAGAGGTGATCTGATTCTCCAGAGCTGCGGGAATCAGGATGTCGCAATCCATCGCGAAGAGTTCCTCGTTGGTGATCGGTTCCGAGTCAGGAAAATCCACGACGGTGCCAGTGCACTTCACATGTTGCGCGAGCGCCACGGCGTCTATGCCAGCCGGGTTCTGGATCCCGCCACAATCATCGGTAACGGCGATGATCTTGGCGCCAATCTCTTCCATAAAGATACCAGAATGGCTGCCGACGTTACCGTAACCCTGGATGGCCACAGTGGCTCCGTCCAGGTCGAACCCAATACGTTTAGCCGCTTCTTGCACGGCGACGACTACGCCACCGGCCGTGGCTGCAGTGCGTGCTGAACATCCACCGAAACAAACGGGCTTACCCGTTACCACGCCAAGAGCGGGAACGCCCATGATCCGCGAATATTCATCGGCCATCCACGCCATGATCTGTTCGTTCGTGTGCACGTCGGGGGCAGGACTGTCGATGTTTGGACCGATGATGTGTGCAACCTTTTGGACAAACCCACGACTGAGGCGCTCCACTTCCGTTGGCGACAGCGTTTGAGGATCGACCTTTATTCCTCCCTTGCCGCCTCCAAAGGGAATATTGACCACAGCACATTTAATGGTCATCCACACGGACAGCGCCTTGACCTCATCGGGATAGACTTGGGGGTGAAAACGCATGCCCCCTTTATAAGGACCGAGGGCATTGTTGTGCTGAGAACGATATCCCGTAAAATTGTGAATAGACCCGTCATCCATCGTCACCGGTATCGATACTTCGTAGAACTGTTGCGGTTTTCGAAGTATCTCGTGGACTGCTGGATCAAGGCCGAGCTGATCGCAGGCATCCTTGATCTGACCGATGACGATTTGCATGGGATTCAGTTCTTCCGACATGTATACCTCCTTAGCACTGTGAGCTGGTATCTATGGAATAACAACTCCACCGCTTTGCGGTACAGGTTGAAGATACCGCTCAGGTTGATGCCAGATACTATCCCCGGTTAGAGGCCGTGGAAAAGCCCAGATCGAAGGCGCGGAGGTTGATCTTCTCCGTTCCCGGGGGTACTCGGTGCGAAACGGCCTTTCGGGCCGCGGCCTCCGAGACCGCCGAGGAAATGCCCACCAGCATTCCCAGGCCCACGACATTGGCAACAATGGCACGGCCCAGGTTCTGCCGGGCCATCTGGGTGATCGGGGTCGCGATGAGACGGTCAGAGGTGCCTGCGGCGCGGACCAGGGTGGAATCCACCACGATGATGCCTTCCTCGGTGACCTCCGTCCCATACCGGTCGTAGGCCTCCTGGCTCATACAGAGAAGAAAATCGGCCGCGATTACCTTGGGATAGTCGATCGGTTGGTCGGAGATGATTACCTCTGCCCTGCTGGCGCCTCCCCGGGATTCGGGGCCGTAGGACTGCGTCTGGGTGGCATAAAGCCCGTCATGGATCACAGCCGCCTCAGCGAGTATGATTCCGGCAAGGATCTGGCCCTGTCCGCCGGTGCCGGCCAGACGAATCTGTTTCTTCATCGATCACCACCTCGCCCTGATGCATCGTGGAGAATCTCTTCGTATGACGCCGTGTACTCCGGGGCATCAAGGTCAGCGAATTCACCGATGATGATCTTACCCACCAGGTCCCCGGGATCCATCTTCTGTGCTGTGCGCATGGGTACGGCGTGCTCCTTCTGCCAGTTGAGCATATCGACACCAGAACCCATCTTGTTCCGTTTGCCGTGCACGACGGGACACTGGGTCACGGCCTCTATGAAGGCGAAACCTTTCTTCTGCATGCCAGCGGTGATCAGGTTGATCAACTGAGTGGCATGGTAGACGGTGCTCCTGGCCACGTAGTTCGCCCCGGCTCCGACCACCAGCTTGCAGAGGTCGAAGGCCGGATCGATGTTGCCGTAAGGTGCCGTGCTGGCGTAGTGTTTTTCGGGAGTCAGTGGTGAATACTGCCCTCCGGTCATGCCGTATATGCTGTTGTTGTAACACACGGTGGTGATGTCAATGTTCCGCCTGGCGGCGTGGATCAGGTGATTCCCACCAATTGCCGCTGCGTCTCCATCACCGGTCAGGACCACCACGTGGAGCTCGGGCCTGGCCATCTTTACGCCGGTGGCAAAGGCCATCGCCCGTCCGTGGGTTGTATGCAGGGTGTTGAAATCCAGGTAGCCCGGGGCACGCCCAGAGCAACCGATCCCGGATACGATCACGGTTCGGTCCTGGTCCCAGCCCATCCGGTCGATGGCCCGGACCACCGCTCCCGTCACAATCCCGTGCCCGCAACCTGGACACCAGATATGTGGCAGGGTCCACTCGCGGAAGTACTTCTGTATGCCCGCCATCTCAACATACCTCCCGGATCTTCGCGTAGATCTCATCTGGCTGGAACAGCTCTCCGTCGGTCCGGTTGATGCCCACGACCTCGGCTGTGTCACCCATGATGCGTTCGACTTCCAGTTTCATCTGTCCGAGGTTCATCTCGGGGACGAGTACCGCCCTGACCTGCCCCCTGAATCGACGCAGCTGATCCTCCGGGAAGGGCCACAGGGTCACCAGCCGCAGATGGCCCACGGGAAGGCCCTCCGCACGAGCCCTGCTGATTGCGTTGCTAGCCACCCGGGCGGGCGAACCGTAGGATAGGACCAGGACCTCTGCGTCCTCGGTGTCCGTCAGCTCCACCCATTCGCAGAGCTCTCGGTGCCGATCCATCTTGCCCATTAACCTGCGCATGAGCCGGTCTGCATTGGCCGGGCCCATGTCCGGAAAGCCGGTCTCATCGTGAAACAGTCCGGTGACGTGAATGCGATAGCCGTCGCCGAAGTTGGCCATGGGGGGCACCCCGGAGCCGTCATCGGCATAGGGCAGGAAATCCTCCGGGGGCACCGATGGTCCCTTTCGGATTACCTCTTCTAACTCCGCGGGATCGGGCACTTGGATCCCCTCGCGCATGTGTCCGATTACCTCGTCCAGTAGCAGGATCACCGGGACCCGAAGGGTCTCAGAGATCTCGAAGGCTCGGAGGGTCGCCCAGAAGGTTTCCTCCACGGAGGCAGGTGACAGAACCACGATGGGATGGTCCCCCTGGGTTCCCCAGCGGGCTTGCATCACGTCGCCCTGGGCCGGTGCGGTCGGGATGCCCGTGCTGGGCCCCATCCGCTGCACATTCGCCAGGACGACGGGGACCTCGGCCAGGCAGGCAAATCCCAGGTTCTCCTGCTTCAGGGAGAACCCCGGGCCCGATGTTGCGGTCAGCGACTTCACCCCAGTGAGCGAGGCACCGATTACTGCGGCCATACTGGCAATCTCATCCTCCATCTGGATGAACCTGCCTCCCACCTCGGGAAGACGCTGGGCGAGGTGCTCGGCAATCTCGCTCGACGGGGTGATGGGATACCCAGCAAAGAAGCGGCACCCGGCTGCCAGGGCACCCTCTGCCACCGCCTCATTCCCCTGCATGAGCTTCAGCCTGGCATCACTCATCCTCGTCACGCTTCAGTTGAATGGCGAAGTCGGGACAGCGGATCTCGCACAGTTCACACCATATGCACGCGTCGCGATCCGACACGAGGGGCTTTCCATCTTCTTTTGCGGTGAACACGTCCCTGGGACAGAACTCGATGCATATGCCACACGCCTTACACCATTGTTCGTTGA
>SKXF01000228.1 GCA_007128555.1 Clostridia bacterium
CAACCTCGGTGAGGGAAAGGGCGGTGGTCAGGGAGACCTGCGCACTCACATTGCAAAGCCCGGCCAAAAGCAGGTAGAGGAAATCAGCAGACCTCAAGATTTCCACTCCCGGATATCCGCGGATCAACAACAAGATGTGAAGAGATGCCTGCCCCACGAAAGCCGAAAACAGCAGGACGCTGAAGCGGTCTACGCCCCGCAGCATGATAAATCGACTGACCGCCGCAAGAACGGTCCAGCAAAGGGCAGCCGTGACCCCGAAGACTATGGCCCAGGCCCATCCCTCACCAGGCGCATCCACCAGGCTGCGCCCCACACCGAGCATAACCAGTCCTGCCGTGAAGATCCCCAGGCCCCAGATCATGGCCCGGTTTAGACGCTCTTTGAGAATCAGTAATCCCAACAGGGCACCCCAGATCGCCGTTGACTGGGTGGCCGGTACCGTCAGGGTGACACCGCCATAACTGAAAGCCAGGACCCATAAGGTGTTTCCCACGCCATAACTCAAAACGGCGACCCCGGCGAGAAGGCCCAGGTTCCTCCATCCAATGAAGGCAGGCAACCCTGCAGAAAAATGCTCCCTCCGTGTTCGGGAGCGCATGACAGCAATCAAGGCAAAAATTGTAGTGGGAACAGCAGTGATCATCGCAGAGAAGATCGCGTCGACCTGCCCCACTGCGGCCCGAAGGGCCAGGCCCTGACCTAGATAGGATAGGGCTGCAAGGAGGGCCCACCATTCACCCTTGGAAAAGGATCGCACACCCATGGCCTCACTTCTCACGTATAGCAAAGATTACGGTGACACCTCCTCATGTTAGTTGTTATGAGCAGCAATAATCAACCGCTGGACGCTGCATGCCCTGGGATTCTCGGAGGGGTATGGCGTCATTACCGCCTTGGAGAGGCTGTTCATCAGTGAGTTGTGTAGGCAGGGCAGGTAAATATTGGCCTATAAAAATACAGATCTCTGTCCGGGTTCCCTTCTGTTGGACGCCACCTGTCATCCTATAGGTCGGACCAGGGTCTTCGCCACCATCATCAGAAGTACCCACCTTGATGCCTGGCCCTGCCTGGGGTTTCGGGCGATGATCCTGACGACATCCCGCACAGGTCTGTTTTTGACCCTGACAGAAGACCAACCGGAAGATATGCGCACACATCGCCGGGCGATGTGAACAGGGCGTTTGCACCCATGAAACAAATCGGTACCAGCCACATGCACAATTGCGGATGTCGGGAGGAGGATGCCCATAGCCGGAGAATTAGTTTGGAAGTATACCCATATTAGGAAGGGAGGCTCACCAATGGACAACGTCACAGGCTCTCCCCAATGCATGGAATTTCTCAAAGAGATCTGTGAAACCGCTGGACCCTCGGGCGGCGAGGACCGTCTCGGAGATCTCATTGAGAAGAAGTTCCGCCCCCTTGTGGACGAGATCCGGAGGGACGCCCTGGGCAATCTGATCATGTTCAAGGGCTGTTCAGTGAAGAATGCTCCTTCCTTGATGCTGGCCGCTCACATGGACGAAATCGGCCTTATGGTAACCGCCATCGAGGAGAGTGGTTTTCTCCATTTCACGAAGATCGGTGGGGTGGACCCGAGGAACTTGCCCGCGAAGGAAGTGCTGATCCTCGCCAACGAGCCCGTACCTGGCATCATCGGGGTGAAACCGCCTCACCTCACGTCAGCCGAGGAACGCAAGACGCCGCTCAAGCTAGAGGACCTGTATATCGATGTCGGCCTGGACAGAGAACAAGCTGAGGCAAAGATTCGTGTCGGAGACACTGCAGTGTTCCGACGCAAGACTTACTCGCTCGCCGGAGACCGAATGGCCGGTAAGGCCATGGATGATCGATCCGGCGTCGCCGCCCTCTACGAAGCAGCGCTGAAAATGCAGTCGCTGCGTTCGAAGGCCGACGTGTATTTCGTGGCTACAGTACAGGAAGAAGTGGGGCTCCGGGGTGCCATCACCAGCACCTACGACATCATGCCCGATGTTGGAATCGCCGTTGACGTGGGATTTGCCCGCAGCCCGGGGATGCCGGAACACATCAGCGCTGAGCTGGGCAAAGGACCCGCCATCGCCCAGGGGGCCAACATACATCCACACATGTACAGACGACTCACGGAGGTGGCCAGGGAGGAACGCATTCCGCACCAGAGGGAGATTATCCCTGCGGGAAGCGGCACCGACGCGTGGGCGATGCAGGTCACCCAGAGCGGGGTTCCCACGGCAGTGGTATCGATCCCCCTTCGCTACATGCACACGACGGTGGAGATGCTCAGCGGGTCGGATGTCCAGAACGCGGGCGCTCTCCTGGCATATTTCGCGGCGGGGATGGACCGCCAGTTCGTGGAGGGATTCTACGATGATACTACGCCAGCTCAGTGAGGCCCGCGGTGCGGCCGGCGACGAGGGACAGGTCCGGAAGATCATCAAGGAAGAGGCAGCCCGCCATGCCGACGAAATACGCATTGATGCCCTGGGCAACCTGATCGCCCATCGGGAGGGCAACGCGGACCTGCCCCGGTTGATGATCGCCGCTCACATGGACGAAGTGGGCCTGATGGTCACCCACATAGACCAGGATGGCCTTCTCAAGTTCCTCAAGGTGGGAGGCATCGACGATAGGGTGCTGCCCTCCACGGTGGTTCAGGTGGGCAAGGAGGGTGTCGTGGGGGTGATCGCAACAAAACAAGCTCTGACCCCACAACAGCGCTCCAGCGTCAACACTTCCGAGGAGATGTTCATTGACATCGGAGCCGCTGACAGGAAGGCGGCTGAGAAGAAGGTTGGCCTGGGAGACTACGTCACGTTCTGCACCGACTTCGAGGATTTCGGCGACGATCGGCTCAAGGGACGGGCTTTTGATGACCGCGCCGGTTGCGCCATGCTCCTTGAGATACTCAGCGCAGAACACCAGGTCCCCCTGTCTGCCGTTTTCACGGTCCAGGAAGAGGTGGGACTGCGCGGTGCTTACGTGGCCGCCTGGGATGTCAGGCCCGACATGGCCCTGGTCTTCGAGGGCACGACCTGTGCCGACACCCCCGGCTCCGACGAGCATCTGCACTCAACAACGCTGGGTGCTGGGCCCGCCCTGGGGATGATGGACCGATCTTCCATTGCTCACCCAGGCATGCTCGCCCAGTTGATGCGCATCGCCGAACAGGAGAACATACCCTACCAGTTCCGCAGGAGCACCGCGGGCGGGAACGATGCCGGCCCCATCCATCTGAACCGCTCAGGAGTACCCACGGCCACGATCTCAACACCATGTCGCTACATCCATTCCCCGGTCTCTGTCCTGAAGCGCTCGGACTATGACAACGGGGTTCGGCTGGTAACCGCATTCTTGCAGAGCATAGAAGGGGGATTCCGACCGTGAAGGGAATGATCCGCAGTTTCGTTGAAGCCTTCGGGGTGGCAGGCAGCGAGGAACCCATCCGGGATGTCATTGAGGCGGAAATTGAAGAGCACGTCGACGAGTTGACGACGGACACCATGGGGAATCTCATCGCCGTCCGGGGAGCCGACCATCCGGGACCCACCATCATGTTCTCTGCCCACATGGACGAGATCGGCGTGATCGTGACCCACGTGGATGACAATGGTTTCCTCCGCTTCTCAAACGTTGGAGGCTTGACTCCCACCCGCCTGTTGGATCAACGGGTTATTTTCGCGAACGGCCGCATAGGTTGTATCAGTGTGGAGAAGGTTGACGGACCCAAAGACGTGAAAATGGAGAAACTGTTCATCGATATTGGATGTTCAAGTGCCACCGAGGCGCGGGAACACGTCTCCGTGGGGGATGTGGCGAGCTTCCATCATCCCTTCGTGGACCTGGGGGACCGACTCGTATCCAAGGCCATGGATGACCGTATAGGGTGCGCCATCCTGGCCCAGGTGCTCAAGGAGCTGCAAGACACGGAAAATCGAATTGCCGCCGTCTTCAGCGTACAGGAGGAAGTGGGACTGCGGGGTGCCCGCACAGCGGCCTACCAGGTGGAGCCCGACCTGGGTATCGCCCTGGACGTCACCGGATCGGGTGACACCCCCAAGACCTATCGCCTTGATGTGTCATTGGGGAAGGGGGCGGCCATCAAGGTGATGGACCGCAGCCTCATCGTCCACCCGGGCGTCAGGGCCCTCATGGTGGGCCTCGCCGAGGAAAATGAGATCCCGCACCAGATGGAAGTCCTGGAATTTGGCGGGACAGACGCGGGTGCAATCCAGTTGAGTCGGTCCGGAGTTCCCGCAGGGTGCATATCGATACCAACCCGGTACCTGCACGGACCAAGTGAAATGGTGGACTACCGGGATGTGCGCGCATGCGTGGACCTGGCCCTGGC
>SKXF01000183.1 GCA_007128555.1 Clostridia bacterium
CAGCCCAAACACCCTCCTCCCAGACCCCTGCCACCTCGTGTGGCAGGTGAACAAGCCCAGCAAGAGATAAGGCGACTCACACCCCCTCCCAGACCCCTGCCAGCTCGACTGGCAGGTGAATAAGCTCAACGTTCACTCGCGTCGTAAAACCCTCTTCCTTATGCAAGAACTGAAGGAACCAAACACTCATACCTCCGCAAAGGAGGCGGTTCGTCTGTGCGCGACGCGTAGACAAGCTTCTTTTTTCATTTCGCGTGGGAAACTGCTTTTTATCCGGTGACGAATTTGTATGATGCGTGACCATGAGCAAAGACGACACCCCCATGATGCGACAGTACCGCCGCTTGCGGAAGAGTGTACCGGAGGATACGGTGCTCTTCTTCCGGATGGGTGATTTCTATGAAATGTTTTTCGATGATGCCACGGAGGTGGCACGCCTGCTGGATATCGCCTTAACCAAGCGTAATGGTGTGCCGATGTGCGGGGTGCCGCATCATGCGGTAACCGGCTATCTCTCGCGCATCATTCGCGCGGGCAAAAAGGTGGCCATGTGCGAGCAGATGGAGGATCCGGCAACGGCGAAAGGCCTGGTCGAACGCGCCATCACGCGCATCGTCACACCCGGGACCGTGCTCGAGGAACCCGTCCTCGAAGCCAAACACCACAACTACCTGGCGGGGGTGCAGGTGAGTGAAAAGGGACGAAGCGGCCTCGCAGTGCTGGATCTCTCGACCGGCGATTTCTGGCTCGAGGAAACGGATACGGCCGAGGAGGCGTTCGATGTGCTGGTCCGCCATGCGCCCTCCGAATGCCTGGTGCCCGAAGAAATGCAGCATCATCCGCTGGTAGCACAGTTGCGGACCGCTGGCAGCGGAACGGTCGTGACGTTTCACGAGGATTGGACCTTCGAATTCCATGCCGCCAACGACTACCTGACGCGGCATCTGGGAGTCCATTCGCTCCAGGGATTTGGCTGCGAAGGTCGGCAGGCAGGCGTGGGAGCCGCCGGAGCGGTGCTCCATTATGTAAAGCAGGAGCTGCGACGCAGTGTCGAGCATATCCGCCGCTTGCGCGTAGTGCACCCGGGAGACTATCTGCTCCTGGATACGGCCACGGTGCGCAACCTGGACCTGACAGGCGGTCGCAATGAGGAGCGCGCCGGAGGAACCACGCACCTGCTCGGAGTACTGGATGCCACGCGCACGCCCATCAGCCTTGCATACTTGGACCATCCCACCACCGCGAGGGATAGGGTGAGGTTGACCACCCCGGGGCCGAGCATCCCCACGATCACGATCGGCGTCACGATGCCCGGAAAGGCCAGCTCCAGGTCGATCAGGCGCCGCAATACCAGGGCCAACGGACCCGGCGAGTAGGTGCTGAGGATGCCCACCAGGATCCCTATGAACACCCGGGCACTGAGAACCGCCGCGGCAATGAGCAGGGAGTTTCTCAACCCATACAGCAGGCGGCTGAACAGGCAGCGGCCGAGGGTGTCCGTGCCCAGGAGGTGGCCGCCTCCGGGGGGAAGCAGCTGCTTCTCGAGATGGATCGCCCCCGGATCCTCCGGTGCGAGAAGCGGGGCAGCGCCGGCGATGATCGCAAGCAGTAGAAGCACAGCCGCGGCACTGCGGACCTGCCAGCTGCTCATCAGAAATCCCTTCACATCAGATCATCCCCTCTGGCCGAAGGGTGGGGTCGAGGTGAAGGCATAGGAGGTCGGTGGCGAAATTGATGCCGACAAAGAGCGTCCCGATCAACAGCACAGATCCCTGCACCACCGGGATGTCAAAGGAGAGGACGGAGTCAACCAGTAGCCTTCCCATGCCGGGCCAGCCGAAGATGCTCTCCACGATAACCGTGCCGCTGAACAGCCATCCCATCTGCAGCCCAAAGTAGGTGACCAGGGGAGGGGCCGCGTTGCGAAGGATATGCCTTCTCCGAACCGTCCCCTCGGCCAGGCCCTTTGAACGGGCCACGGCGACATGTTCCCGCCCCATCTCTTCCATCATGTTGTAGCGGGTCAGGCGAAAGGCTGCGGCGATCCCGGGTACGGCCACCGACAGGCCGGGTAGGACCAGGTGGGACAGTGTTCCCCGGCCGGCGGCGGGCAGCAGCCGCCACGTGACGGCGAACAGGAGGATGGCGACCAGGGAGGCCACGTAGGCCGGAATCGACACGGAGACCGATGCCAGGACCGAGCTCAGTCGATCGAGAGGGGCGTTTGGTCTCCTGGCGCAGGTGGTGCCGAGGGGCAGCCCGATGGCGACAATGAGGACCCCTGCGAACAGCCCCAGCTGCGCCGTTGCGATGAGAGCCTCGCGCAGCGTCTGGGCGGCGGGTTGGCGGGTGACGTAGGAGTGGCCGAGATCGCCTCGCAAGGCCCCGGACAGCCACCGGCCGTAGATGATGTGAGGTGGGAGGTTCAGCCCCATCTCCTCCTTCAGGACCTCCACCGCCTCCCGGGAGGAGGGAAGGGTTCCCCCCATTCGAGCGCGCAGGATCAGTACGCCCGGGTCCCCCGGAGACAGGTAAGGGAGAAGAAAGGTCAGAAGGGATAGGAGCAGGATCGTGAGGAGCATGGAGGCGACGCGCTTCGCCACCAGGGTCACGACGGGCTGTTTGCCTGTTTCCCATACGGTCATCCTGCGTCACCCCATTCCCTCCGCCGTCAGTCTTCCAGCCAGACCCTCTCCAAATGGAAGCTGTATTCTGTAGGGTGCTCCTCATACCCCCGAACATCGGAACTCAATCCGACGATGTTGGTGTGATAGGTCAGGTAGATCACCGGCAGATCCCCAGCGATTCCTTCTTGCAGCAGGTCGTAAATCTCTTTTCGGAGGTCCTGTTCGACGGCTTTTGAGCCGGAATCGATCAGGTGGACGACGTCAGGCGGCGAGTACTGCATGTAGTCAAAATAACTGGATTCCGGGTGAAAGTCCCTGGCCCACGAATCCGGATCGTGATTCTGATAGATTTGGCGGGACATCAGGCACATGTCAACCCTGCCCTCCTCGGCCAGGGACTGCATGGCAGCCCATTCGACCACCCGCACATCGAGGGCGAACCCGATCTGACCCAGGTAGTCTTTGATGACCTCGGCCGTTGGCGGCAGGGCCGGCCGGGATCCGTAGGTGTACAGCTTCGCCTCAAGGCGTTCCCCGTCTTTATACCTGATCCCGTCATCACCCATCATCCATCCTGCCTCGTCGAGCAGCTCCCGGGATCGGTCCAGGTCCCAGGTGGAATCCGGCAGGTTCTCGTTTGCCCAGGCCATGCCCGGGGAGAAGGGGCCCGAGGCGGGCTCATCGACGCCAGAGAGAACGCGAGACGCAATGGCCTCCCGGTCAATGGCCACATCAACGGCTCTGCGCACCCTCTCGTCATCCAGGGGGAATCGATTCGTGTTGAGCATCAGCTGGTTCACCCTGCCCATCCTCACCCGGGTCACAGGTTCGGCACCGGGTTCCGTCTCCAGTCGAGAAAGGGCCGCGGGCGCCAGAAGGCGGGCCATGTGAATCTCGCCGCTGAGCAGCAAGCTCAGGCGGGTCCTGTCATCGGGGATGCCCATGTAAACGATGGTCTCGAGGTGGGCGATCTCGCCCCAGTAGTCGTCGAATCGACGGGCCGTGATCTGCTCCCGGGCCTTCCAGGACTCGTACTTGAAGGGACCTGTAGCAATGGGCCTCTGTACCTCGCCCTCGTCGTCAAGGGAATTTGGACTCAGGATGGCGGTGGCAGCGGACGTCAGGTACCCTGGCAGTGGGGAGAAGGGCGTCTCTGTCTCGATCATGATGGTGTGTTCTCCCGCCGCTTCGATCGCCGAGACCGGCAGTGTACTGAGAAGGGGATCTTCACGGAAGGCCCGGTTCAGGCTGAGGCTCACGGCCTCAGCATCCAGGGAGGTGCCGTCGTGAAACCGTACGTCCTCCCGCAGGTGGAGTGTCCATGTAAGGCCGTCGGCGCCTGTTTTCCAGGATTGGGCGAGCCTGGGCACCAGCCCACCTTCATGATCCACGCCGATCAGGGTTTCGGCAATGTTCAACCGGGTGGAGACAAACCCGCTGACCAGGGGGTCGAGGGATGCGGGCTCCCAGGGAGAGGCCAGGACAAAGGCATCGTCCTCGCCGCCCGACGGCTTCGTACAGCTCATGAGTACGACGGATCCCAGGACGAGAACAAGGGTGACGCAAAATAGTTTCTTGCGGGACATGTCATCACTCCAAGCGACCATGAAAGGGTCTGGAATGCATCAGTAGCACAATATGGACGCATCGTAACACTCAGAGGGGGGTTGCTGTCAAGAGCTCCCGGAATGAATCGTTGTACATAC
>SKXF01000214.1 GCA_007128555.1 Clostridia bacterium
AGAAGATGGCTGCGGGCCTGGAAGGGGCGATTCCGGGGGACGGATCGGTAACGTCCGGTGGATGGGACAGGAGGCTGCGCGTACTGCCTTTTAGAGCTCTGCAGGGTTCCGGGGGCATCATGCTGGGAATGAAGCCTGATGTTGTGGTGATCCACGGGACGGCAGAGGTCAGAGTGACGAATGTTGTTGTGGGCGTCACTCGCGAGGTGTTGAGCAGTAGTGGGGAATATCGGGCTCTCATACCTGCGTGTCTCAATTGATCTGGGGGAGATGATTTCATTGACGGAATGGATCAGGCAGTTCTGGAGGCGATTGTCAGGCCGGATCTTCGCGGTGGTGCATTCGGTTGCAAGGGAGATACACTACCTCACGGGAGGAAGCACCCTTCCACCCCCCCTGACCAAGGGGGAGGAGCAAGTGCTCATTGAGGATCTGCGGGAGGGTGACGAGGGAGTGCGGCAGACCCTCATTGAACGCAACATGAGACTGGTCGTGTATATTGCGCGCAAGTTCGACAATTCGGGGGTGAACGTGGAAGATCTGGTCAGCATAGGAAGCATTGGCCTCATAAAGGCAGTCAACACCTTTGATCCTGAGCGCGGGATCAAGCTGGCGACATATGCGTCAAAGTGCATCCAGAATGAAATCCTCATGTTCCTGCGCCGAAACAGCAAACTCCGGACCGAGATCTCCCTGGATGAGCCTCTGAACGTGGATTGGGACGGCAATGAACTGCTACTGTCTGACGTCCTCGGCACCGATTCTGACACGATCTATCGCGAGATTGAAAACAGGGTGGATCGATTTCTTTTGCGCGATGCACTATCGAACCTGGCCCACAGGGAGCGGCGCATTGTCCAGCTTCGCTTTGGCCTGAAGGATGGCGTGGAGCGGACGCAGAAACAGGTCGCCGATTCCCTGGGCATATCGCAATCGTATATCTCGCGCCTGGAGAAGCGGATCATAAGGCGTCTCAGGGAGGACATCGTGAACGTTCAGTAAACCCATGTGATCGGGTGCGTCGTTGGCGGGCGGTCGGTAGTCCTGTTGCCGGCCGCCTACCTGCGTCTGCCTGGATGGCCGAATCCAGGGGGACGGGAACCTCGTGGGTGTGACCCGGCGAGGCACGGGGCCTGGAAGTCATGATCTCTTCATAGGTCGGTTGCCTGTAGCGGGGCACAGGCGTCACCTCCCTGGCGACAACGATCGGGCCTGGAAGGAGAGCAGGGGTCGAGAGCAGGGGTCGAACTCGTACCGAGGGGGCGATGGACAGTATGGACATAGCGTACCTGGCCGATGCGGAGCTCGCGGTGGATCAGCGCTGTAGTAACGAGGACACATGAGTCGTTGATCATCTCCCATTTCACCCATCCAAACCGATGACAGGGGGAATCCACGGGGTGGTGGCGAATAGTAAGACAGGCACCGTCGGATCACCCCTCGAAGGGTAGCGACTTGTGCGTGGGCGAGGACGGGTGTTCGAGCTCGAACCGTTCACCGGCATCCTCCCTGGCAGGTCACCTGTCGTGTGCACCGCGCCTCCGTTGCCAGGGGGCGTGGACGAAGCGCAGAACGGGTTTCGATCGAAGCACAGTGCCTGATGGAGGTCTTTCATCATCATCTCAGACGGGGCGTGAACCTGGACATCCTGACCTTGCCAGGTGATGGCCATTTTCATGTCTGTAGAGGAGGGATTGCTTTGTCTGCTGTAGATATTGAGCGTGAAGAGACAAAGGTACGTCAACGGGGTGAGAAGGTGGCCAGGCCCAGCCTCGATGTCATGAAGTTTGTGCGGGAGTATGCGGCGTGGTTGGGGATAGCCGTCCCATTCGCCATCCACATGGGGCTGGCGATGGGGAACATGCGGTTGGGCTATCATGAAGTCGTTCCCGTGTTCGCCGATATCAGCGGCGCGGATCTGATGGTCTTGCTCCGCACGTACGCGACGCTGTTTGTTCGCCCGGAGACCTGGGCCGTGATGGCCCGGCTGTACGCGCTGTGGACCGTCGCTTTCCTGGTCCTGTCGGTGTGTTGGGCCCTGCGGGCGGACACCAATATCCTGTCTGGGGTGACCCTTTTCGCGGCCCATGGCCTGGCGGCAGTGCTCATCCTGGCCGTGATCACTCCCGCGCTGTGGGTGCTCCTGGCCGGATGGGGTCCGGGCGTCGTGGAGCTGGCGCCTCCGTTGGTCCTCGGGTTCATCGGCGTGTTGTTGACCGTTGGTGCTCGCAACGCGTCCGGTTAGCCGCCTCGAAATTCGTCAGCGGCACCCGCTGATCGAACATCGGATGCGGGGAGATCCTGGGGTCACGCCTTGCGCTGGGCCTGAACCGCGAGCCTACAAGGGTTCGTCGTGGCAGGCCGAAACGCAGGCTCCGTTCATCGGCGCCCGTGCTCACCTATTCCCCGCTCCCATTGACCGGCCCCGAGCGGGCTGATTCGCTCACTACGCGATCACCAGGCTCTTCGCCTGAACCTTGTGAGCAGCGAGTCTTGCGGTGGCCGTTCGTTTCCTCCCTACGTCCTATCGAAAACCCAGTCAATGCTCGGGTCGTCGCCTCCTCCAGGTCCCAGGTGACGACACACCGAATCGTTTTACTGGCCTCCTGCCAGTTCACCATCTGCATGTTTACACAATTCGGCCCTGGGAAAGGATAATGCCTGGTGGACAGGGGCAAGCTCTCTTGCGGGTCTATGAGAGCGCAATCCTGCACGACCTCCCAGGATGTCTTCGGGCCAGCTGCAGGATCGGGACCGCACGGGTCGTGGAGACCGTCAACGGGCCAGTGATAGAACGGATCACGATTGCCGGCCCCCGGGTGCATGGCCAGGTATTTCTGCGGCCCCGTATTGGATCGCGATGTAAACCCAATAAAAACAAGTACAAGAATCATTTACCACTTTATGCGCATAAATTTCCCCTCTATGAGCCATACTCTTATCGCAGGCAGATGCGACAGGGTGACGTGAGGAGGAACGATCAGTGCGCAAGGTTGAAATCGCCGGAGTCAATACTTCAGAACTCCCCGTTCTTGACAACAAGAAAATGCGGCAGCTCTTCCGCGACATGCAGGAGGACAACGATGCAATGGCGCGGCAGGAACTGATCCAGGGCAACCTTCGGCTGGTACTCAGTGTTATTCAGCGCTTCAACAACCGAGGAGAGCCCGTGGATGATCTGTTCCAGGTGGGCTGCGTTGGTCTGATGAAGGCCATTGACAATTTCGATCTCAGCCAGAAAGTTCGCTTTTCCACCTATGCAGTTCCCATGATCGTGGGGGAGATCCGCCGGTATCTTCGGGACAACAACCCCATACGGGTGAGCCGCTCTCTGCGAGATGTCGCTTACAGGGCTCTACAGACCAAGGATTCCCTTGTACATAAGAATTCCCAGGAACCGACCATCGAGGAGATCGCCAAGCACCTGGACATCGACCCGGAGGACATCGTCTACGCCCTTGATGCCATCCAGGACCCAATCTCCCTCTTTGAACCCGTCTACCAGGATGGGGGGGACCCCATTCACGTGATGGATCAGATCAGCGATGACACCCAGGACATCGCCCATTGGATGGATGGCATGTCGGTGCGAGAGGCCATGATCAAGCTGGAACCGAGGCAGCAGAAGATCATCCAGCTGCGGTTTTTCCGGGGAAAGACGCAGATGGAGGTAGCTGGCGAAATCGGCATATCCCAGGCACAGGTATCCCGCCTGGAGAAAGCAGCCCTTCAGCGAATGCAGGGGTTCATCAAGTGATCGCCGGGAGGAGGGCAGCCGCAGTCACAATCGCTGTAGCCTTCCTGCTCCTGGTGCCCGCTGGGGTCGACGCGGGTGAACTCCCCGGCCCCCTTCTGCGGCTGCACGTGGTGGCCAACTCCGACCGAGCAGAGGACCAGGCACTGAAGTACGAGGTGCGCGATCGGATTCTGCATCATCTCAGGCCCCACATGGAGGGAGCCGTTGACGTCGCAGAGGCTCGCCGGATCGTCATGTCACAGACCGACGATCTGCTCACTGTGGCGCGGGGGGCTGTGCGGGACGCGGGGTTTGATAGCGGGGTCCAGGTTCACTTGGGGTACAGGAAGTTCCCTGATCGAACCTACGGTGCCGTCGAAGTGGGGGCGGGCTGGTATTGGGCCCTGACCGTGACCCTCGGTCGGGGAGAGGGAACGAACTGGTGGTGTGTCCTCTTCCCTGTCCTGTGCATCGGACCCTCAGAAGAAGACGAAGCCCTCCCAGAGCTCTCCTCGAAAGCCGGGGGGCCGCGATTCCGAAGTGCCCTGTTGATGGTGCTGTCGGAGATGATCAGGAGGAGTGACGGCG
>SKXF01000308.1 GCA_007128555.1 Clostridia bacterium
CGGCCCGGTATTGTCTTCCTGTGCTCCGATTCCCATGTGATCGGGCCCATCAAAGGTAGCCCACCGTGTGGTCACTAAAAGCGTTGTTGCGACCCTTCTCAGCAATGTCGCTCTGCATCCCATCGACAAGCATGCCTGGTTACGGTCTTCAAAATCTTGTAAGAAAGAGGGAGGGGAGGATTACTTCCTGTTATTGCCGAAACATTATATGTCATTTGATCTATCGAGCAGCACTACATGTAGAGTTCAATCACTAGGAGGCATTGCCATGAGACAAGTGTCACCCGAATTAGCCAAGGCCATCAAGAACCGGGTTGAGCAGGAACGCGACACGATCATCGATTTCGCCAGGACCATCGTCAAAACAGTGAGTGTCAACCCTGACCTCGACCCCGAATCACCCGGGGAGGTCGCCGTCGCAGCCATTTTCAAGCAGCGACTGTTGGAACTTGGGTTCGATGTAGACGAGATCTACGTGGAGGAAGGTACGCCAAATCTCCTTTCTACACTTCCAGGAACGGGAGAGGGACCGCGCCTGTTGTTCAACGCCCACATGGATACCGTCCGACCCTACGAAGAACCCGAGTGGCTTGACGCAGAAACGGGTCAGCTGCTCACCAAATGGAGTGTCGACCCCTTTGAAGCTGCCATCAAAGACGGTTACCTTTACGGGCGGGGCACATGCGACCATAAGACCGAGATTGTACAGATGCTCGAGGCCGTCCGAATCCTCAAGGAACTGGGCGTCAACCTCCATGGCGACCTGGTCTTTGTCAATGATTCCGGAGAGGAAACCGGCAGCGCCAAGGGCCTTCTACACATGGCGCAGAACATCAACTTCGACGTGGACGCTGTCGTCTACGCGTGCACAACGGACATAACCCCGCTGGGGCAACAGTATTTTTCTGGAATGAGGGGCGTCAACGTCTTTACCGCAATTAGTGGAAGACAGGTCTACCGTATGCGCGTATACGGGCACACCTATCACACGCTGACACCCAAGACAGGCTGGACTGCAGCCGAAAACGTGGCCCGAATTCTTCCCGAGTTGCGGGACCATATGGACCAGGTCAATCGCAGGCTAAACGTCGATTTTGGAACGGGCAAACCGTGGATGCGCCTCGAGCACATGACCGCCCCGGAGCGCGACAGAGCCAGGAAACCCTATGTGGACCTGATCATCAGCAGGACCATCTCGCCTAAGGAAGATCCCGAGGAGCAATGGCAGGACTTCAGACATTGGGCTGCAGATCGAATCATCGGTCGTGATCACATTCGGGTCGAAGTGGAAAGGGACATGGACTGGACACCCTACGCCACCCCGGACGGTCACCCCATCATAGAAGCCACCGTCAATGCGGTGCGGACCGTACGCGGCATAGAGGCCAACGTCGCGACCATGCCCACACCTACCGGCATAGCGCGCCTGCTGACAAACCAACCCTACCCGACCGTCCTATTCGGATTCGGGTCCGTGAACTTTCACCACGCCATCGACGAGCGGATTCCCATTCAGGACATCGTCGATACAGTCAAAGTGTACGCCCTCTTGATGCTCGAATTCCTCGGTTACTCCTGGGATGAATGAGAACTTGGAACGCACATAAGTCCGAGGCCCATCCCGAGATGGAGACAGAAGACGGTCCACAGAAAGGCTGGTGATGCTCTTGCAGATTCAAAGGGAGCATTGCATCAACTGCGCAAAGTGCATTCCTTACTGTCCAGTAGGTGCTATCATCACCAATGCAGACAGTGACGTCTCGATCGACCACGGCGAATGCGTCGAGTGCTCGGTATGCGAGCGGTCCGGCGTATGCCCTGTCGACGCATTCACCCGGGAGGAACTGGCCTGGCCCCGCGTGTTGCGTTACGTGTTCAGTGACCCCAGGGCCGTTCACACAGGAACAGGCATCGCGGGCAGGGGAACCGAAGAGATGAAAACGAACGAGATTACCAATCGGTACCGCGTTGGGATGGTAGGGATAGGAGTCGAACTGGGCCGGCCCGGCGTGGGGACTCGCTTGAAAGAGGCTGAGAAGCTCACGCGCCGCCTGGCCGAAATAGGCGTCCATTTCGAACCGGATAATCCCCTGACAGAGCTGATGGCGGACCGGGAAACCGGAGTACTACGGGACGACGTAAAGGACGGAAAAGTTCTTTCAGCCATCGTGGAGTTCCTGACAGACCATGACAGATTGCCTGTTGTCCTCAGGGCTATTGAAGAAGCTGCTGAAGAGGTCGAAACGATCTTCAGTGTGGCCTTGATCGATCGCCTCACCGATGACGGTGAGACACCTAACCTCAATAAATCTGTTGAGATGGGTTTTGTGGCCGGCCCCTCGTTAAAAATGAACGTGGAGTTGGGTAAGGCAGGTACCACCTGTGAATAGATCGGGCACAGGTGGATACTCCGAGATGAGAGGAGATGGGTAAAGTGACCCATACGCTACATCGCGCAGGCACTCAACAGAACCTCTCCGACGACTTCACGATCCTGTGTATGCCTGCCAGGGGGGTCAATGTCACAGGCTCGGGACTGAAGATGCGGCGGTTCCTGGAGATCGCATCAATGAACAACGCGGTTAACATCGGTGATATCGACACCGGCAACCTCTACGTGGCAAGCCAGGAAAGCATCATCGGCAACGTTCGCGACGGCGGAATAGTCCATGCCGTTTTCGCCTGCAAAAAGGATGTGCTGGCCGTTCTGACCCAACTGAAAGAAGAAGACCTTGGAATGTCTGTCGTTGTGCAGGGCCTGTGCGAGGAAGTATACGCCCTCACAGAGAAGGCCGGGTTACAACCCCACACGGTGAACCACTCCCTTGGCCGTTGGGGCAGACAGGAGCTGCTGCCTGAACCAGAGGTCCTGGAGATCACCACGATGTGCGGACATGCGCTGGTCTCTGCGAAGCTGGTGGCCCATCTAGCTGACCGCATTGCTCATGGCCGTACCAGCCCCGAGTCGGCAGCGCGCGAATTGGCCCGACAGTGCATCTGCGGGATCTTTAACCCAACAAGAGCTCAACGGCTCCTGGAGAATATGGCTGATGCACTTCGTGCGTCGCGAGAAATTGAAGGTGACCAGAGCTAGAACCTCACCGAGAAAGCCCGCCGATCCTCCGGTTGTGTTCCTTCAGCTGTGAACTGAGGAGGAGATCGTGTGAAAATGCTAAGCAAGGACGGATACACCCGTTCATATCGCTTCATACAGGACACGGGCAGGGAACTGGAGCAAGGCCTATGCTGCCACCATTTCACCCAGCCCTGCCCGGAACGGATCCTGGCTGCACTGAAGAGCTACCAAAACGCTGATGGTGGGTTTGGTAATGCCCTGGAACCCGATTTCCGCCTGCCAGACTCCTCTCCCCTGGCCACATCCATCGGCCTCAGACTCCTACAACACTTTGATTCACAACTCCAAGCTATCGACATGATCAAAGCCAGCGTGCGGCACCTTGAAGCAACCTATGTCCCTGGGCGCACTGGTTGGTTCGCTGTTCCCCGGGCCGTGAACTCCCATCCTCATACGCCCTGGTGGCATCATGACCCCCAAAAGGGCATGACCATCATTGATGAACACTGGGGCAATCCCACAGCCGAATTGATCGGCTATCTACACAAATATAGAGAACATGTCACGGGAACTGACCTGGATCGCATCCTCAACTATGCCATCGATAACCTAGATGCCAAGGAGGCGTTCGTCTCGTTCCACGAGATATTCTGCTACATCAGGCTGTACACCCTGCTCCCCCAGAATCAGGCAGCCCGGCTCCAGGACAGGTTGACCGAAGCGGTACACGTGTTAACCTGCCTAGACCCGAACAAATGGGAGAGCGAGTATCTGCCCACCCCCCTGGATTTCGTCGGGGAATCTGAGTATGCCTTCGATCTGAGCACTGAGCTCATCGGCATGGCTCTCGATCATTTTGTGGCAAGGCTAGAGCAGAAGGGCCACCTTGTTCCATCGTGGGGAAGGGCCTTTTACAAAGAGGGCCTGGAGCCTGCCTGGGATGAATGGCAGGCAAAACTGACACTGGATATGCTGATCCTACTGGACAGATACGACAGACTGGACACGTGAATTAGCCGAGCACATGCGAGGTCTCAGATCACCGCAACATCTGGGGGCTCTCCGGGAATCTGCAGTACAGAGGCCCTGTGAGTGGATCCGACACCAGCAGGTGGTGCTGATCACCGGTCCCACCGGTTCGGGCAAAACCTACATCGCCTGTACCCTCGGCAACATAACCTGCCGGCACGGGATCAGTGGCCGCTACTATCGCCTGCCACGGCTGGTCTCTGAGTTGGCTCTGACCCA
>SKXF01000342.1 GCA_007128555.1 Clostridia bacterium
GAGTGGTGTCCAGAAGGCCACATGCCTTCAGGACCATGATCTTATCATAATGCCCTGGATATCTGATGGTTTTCTCAACGACCTCTTTCACACCCTTGAACAGGGGATCTTTATACATGTGGAGCAGGGTGCCCAGGCCATCGGTACAGGCAGCCTCTAGCTGTCCGATCTCCGAAAACTCCAGTTCCTCGCGCTCTGATCCTGCGTCAACAACAGTCAGCTTCCCATCCCTGATGATCCTGCATCCTTCGAAAAACTGCGTCCAGACGCCATCAATGCTCCACACAGCCTTGTACTCCAGCGGGGGTTGTGGCTTCTCAGGGATGCCGCCCACATAGATGGAGACATTGCCAACCTGGTCGAGTTTGCTCGCACCGTAGGCCGCCAGCATATTGGTGAGGCCCGGGGCGACGCCGCAGCTGGGTATCACTGTGACCTGTGCTTTCTTGGCCCTTTCGTGGAACTCTGAGAGCCTTTCGTCAAACTCCCTGTTCTGATACAGGCCATAGTCAATGAAGTGAACTCCTGCATCAATGGCTGCCTCGAGGGGAGGTATGGAGATTGGCCAGGGTACCGAGCTAATAACGACGTCGAAGTCCTCTTCCGTGATGAACCTGGCCAGCCTGTCACGGTCTGTCACATCGATCTGCTTGATGCTGACCCTGTTGCTGTCAAGCCATGCTGACCTTGACTCGAGCGTTTCCCTGTCTTTGTCTACCAGCACGACTTCAGCAAGGGGCTCCATCGTTAACAGGTCGTTGGCAGATGCGGACCCCTGTATGCCGGAGCCACCCAGGATAAGTACTTTCATGATGTCAACCTCCTCTTTCCTACAGCATCATACGGTTCATTTCTCTTCTGTCGAACTCCGATCTCGAGTGTCCTGCCTGCAGCGATTGCCTGGGTCTGGCACAGCGATTCCCGGGATCAGGCTTTCAGACCCTGTTGACCCACCTGGTGTACCACGTCTTACATGCACCCCCATGTTCTGTCATGAGTTGACAGCTGTTTCTACAGAGTGCCGTCATTATCCTGCACATTGCAGGCCAGCCGTTGCCAGCGTGGCTGACGACGTGCGGTTGCCGGGGGGTGTTCTGAGTCCGACACTGGTCTTGAAGGGCCTGCGGCGACCCTGGCAATATTCCCGGGAGCCCGGGAATACACATGCACAGGGAGGAGGCGGCTGATGAGAAAAGGCATAGCTGATCTGTTTGATCTGCCAAAGGATGTTGTCATGGATCTGCCGCGGATGACACTGATCGGCCGCATGCAATTGGTGGTGGAGAACCATCGTGGTATCGTCTCCTTCACCTCGGATCTCCTGGTGATCGGATTCAGCTCGGGGCTGATCAGAGTCTCAGGTAAGGGCATGGAGATATCATCCATTGACCACGAGGAGATTCTCATTGTGGGGGAGATCAGATCCGTGGAATACGTCGGGGGCGGGGTGGATGATCCGTGGGGCGATCCACCGGCTGGCTAGATGGCGAAGTCCGCGTTGAGGTCAGCGGACAACGTCTTGAACAGTTCATCAACCTGGTCGTGACCGGGGGCATTGACCTCTGGAGCCTGCGGCGAGGTGATGACGGTCTGGTATTCTGGATGAGGGCAGAAGATTTTAACAGGCTGCGTCCCATCGTGAGAAAGACGCGATGCAGGGTGCGCATTGCTGCCAGGCAGGGAGTGCCCTTCTACTGGAGGCAGTTCTCTCGCAGACAATCGATGGTAATCGGGGTCATAATGTGCTTTGCCCTCGTGGTTCTTGCGGCATCCTTTGTGTGGGTTGTTGAAGTTGAAGGTCTCGAGGAGCGGGATCCAGACGTGGTATTGGACGCTGCGATGGAACTGGGCCTGGCGCCGGGCGTCCCGATATACAGGCTTGATCTGAACCAGTCTGCCCGCGAGTTGGCAAAGGAACTGCCCTTTATCACGTGGGTTGGTATCGAGCGGAGTGGGGTTCGCCTGACGATCAAGGTGTTGGAGAAGGTTGAAGAGAGGCCAGATCCTCCGGCGCTTGTTGATATCGTTGCCCGCACCGAGGGAGTTGTTGAGGAAATTCGGGTTCTTGCCGGATCCCCGGTGGTCAGTGCCGGTGATGTGGTCTCGAAGGGTTCTGTCCTGATTAGCAGCACTCCGGCGACACCTGACCGGGCTGCGACCAGTGCAAGGGGACAGGTTTTCGCGTCAGTCTGGTATAATGCAGTTGAGCGCGTTGCTCTGTCACAGGAGGTGTCTTTGCCCACGGGTAGGGAATTTGTGTGTACCGAGGTCACCGTGGAGGACCGTGCCACGGTTCGACTCCAGGGGTGGGGAGAGATACCCTTTGATAACTACGAGGCGGTTGAGGAGAGCCGGATATTGTTTGATCGATGGAGGAAGCCGCCCTTTCTCGTAGAAGTAAACAGAGTATACTATAAGGAGCTGTCAACGTACGTTCGACAGCTCACAGAAGAAGAAGCACTGCAGGTGGCGTGTTCGGGTGCCAATCATCATGTGCGGCTTCAAATACCCCCGGACGCAGAGGTACTTCGGGTCAGCTGCGCCATCGTCCGTCAGGGTGAGGGGTTTGTGGAGGTTGAAGCGACCGTCGTGGTACGAGAAGACATCGGTGATGAGAGGCCTGTGTCCGAGAGGTGACAGGTCGCCAAATTACCCATAAGGGGTGTCCATGATAACAGAACAGGATGAAGTGACCCAGAGAACATTCCGCGTCGAAGACAATGAGGCAGCGGTGCAGCTTTTTGGACAGGGAGACCGCAATCTCAATTTCCTGGAGAAGCATTTCCCCGTGAAACTGGTTAGCAGGGGAAATGAAATCCTGATCAGGGGGCCGTTTCAGTCCGTCGAAAGGGTGAGCGGGCTCCTCGAACGCCTGCTTGGCGTGCTGCGGTCAGGCAACGAGATCAACGACCAGTCTGTTCTGTATGCGATTGGACTGGCCCAGCAGGGAGATGAAGGCCCCCTCGATGACATCTATTCCGATACCATTGTCTCGACGTCCCGGGGCAAGAAAATCAAACCGAAGACCAGGGGACAACGGGCTTACCTCAGGGCTATGCGGGATAATGCGATTGTTTTTGCCATAGGTCCCGCTGGGACAGGCAAGACCTACCTTGCCATGGCCGTGGCAACTGCTGCTCTGCGTGACGGCCAGGTCAGCCGTATCGTACTCACAAGGCCCGCGGTTGAGGCCGGTGAGAGGCTCGGCTTCCTACCGGGCGACCTGCAGGACAAGGTGGATCCCTACCTCAGGCCATTGTACGATGCCCTGTATGACATCATCGGTCCCGCCCGCTTTGAAAAGGAGATGGATCGCGGCATCATTGAGGTTGCTCCCCTCGCGTACATGAGGGGACGGACCCTCGATGATTCGTTCATCATACTCGATGAGGCCCAGAACACCACTCCCGAACAGATGAAGATGTTTCTGACTCGGCAGGGTTTTGGATCCCAGTCGGTCATCACCGGCGACATTACCCAGGTTGACCTTGAAGACAGAGAGAGCGGCTTGATTGTGATTCAGAAGATCCTCAAGGGCACCGAGGGTATCGGGTTCGCATACCTGGACGAAAGAGATGTGGTGCGTCATCCGCTGGTCACAAAGATCATCAAAGCATACGAACGGTACGAGAGGGTCCAGAAGGACTGACGCTTCCGCTAGGGTGAAGGGTAGGCCCAGGCCGCTTCGACGTGTTCTTGCGGCCTGTAGGTTGCTCGTGGCCTCACCCCTGAAGCAGAATTCGCCGATGCGTCGTACGGCGTGGGCGATTCTATTCCTGCTTCTGCTGACTGCGATTTTCGTAAGCAGTGTTCTCCCCCGCGATGTGGATGTGCGCGTCGGAGACCCGTCTCCAGCCAATATCAAGGCGCCCCAGGATTTCGTCGATGCCCCGGCCACCGAGCAGCTGCGCAGGCAGGCGATGGAGGATGTGCCCGACGTCTATGAACAGGACCCCGGAGTGGGGACCCAGGTGCTGAGGAGCCTTCACGCATTGTTCGAGGAACTGCGCGAGATTCGCGACACCCTGCGGGACGTTCGCGATGGTGAGACCGCTCCACCCTCTGAGGGTACCCCTTTCGGGCAGACGGCAGGGGACAGTCGCCCAGAGCCAGCTGTTGCTGTGCAGGAGATGGCACCTCTCTCCCTGGCGATGGAGGAGGTGGAGGTGCTCCTTAATGCCCGGGCTGAGGACATTGACCGGGCCGAGGAACTCGCTACGGATACCCTCGACTCCATGATGTCGCAGGGCGTCAAGCCCCAGAGCCTGGATGCTTTTCGTGATCAGATCATGAGCCTGATGATCGGCTCAGATCTGCCTCCTATACTGCGGGAGGTCACAGCGAAGATCGCCGGCGAGTTACTGCAGCCCAACCTCCTGTACCAGGCCGAGGAGACGGCACAGCGAAGACAGTTTGCGGCAGACAGCGTTCGGCCCGTCATCATCGTCCGGGGTGAGATCATTGTGCCGGACGGCCGGGTTGTTACCGTGGACGATTTGATGAGGCTTAGGGATGCTGGCCTCCTTGGCACCGACAGCCGTTGGCGGATCTACACCAGTGCCTTCACGTACGCCCTGGTCATTTTACTGCTGGTGGCTGGGTACCTGATGCGGTTCAATCCAAAGATATTTTATTCAGAATCACGGATCGTGCTCGCAGGCATGGCCTTCATCGTCACCCTCTTTGCATGTCGATTTGCCCTCGAGCTATCCCCCTACATCATGCCGGTCGCCACGGGGACGATGCTCCTGGCCATTCTTCTCGATGCCAATACTGCAGTGATCCTGGGCCTGGCAATGGGGCTGAGTACCGCCGTGATCACCGGCGGTAATGTCACAGCAGTGGTGATCAATCTTGTCGGCGCAACGACTGCAGCGCTTGCCGTGTCCACGATCGAGGAACGGACGGACATCATGCGGGCTGGCCTCTGGGTCAGCCTGGCGAATGTGGTGACCCTCGTCTCATACCTGCAGTACCAGGGAGGCCTGGGAATCGGGGATCCGACGCTTCTGAAAAGCGCTCTGTGGGCCGGTGGGAACGGAATCCTTTCGGCAGTGGCTGCCATTGGGTTGCTTCCCTTCCTCGAGAGTTTTTTCAGCATCCTCACTCCGGTCAAGCTGTTGGAACTGGCAAATCCGAATCATCCTCTGCTCCGTGAACTCCTTGAGGAGGCACCGGGTACCTATCACCACAGTATGATGGTGGCAAACCTGGCAGAATCCGCCACAGAAGCGGTGGGCGGTGACTCACTTCTGGCCCGGGTCGGGGCATACTATCACGATGTGGGAAAGGCCCGGCGTCCGTACTTCTTTGTCGAGAACCAGTTTGGCGGGGAGAACCCCCACGACAAGTTGTCACCGAATCTCAGCGCCCTGATCATTCTTTCTCACGTCAGGGATGGGGCCGAAATGGCCCAGGAGGCTGGTCTTCCGGATTCGCTCCTGGAGTTCATCTGCGAGCATCACGGAACCCTCCTGGTCAGGTATTTCTACTCCAGGGCAAAGAGCATGAGTGAGGACGAGGAGGTCCCCGAGGATAATTACCGTTACACGGGTCCGAGGCCCCAGTCCAAGGAGACGGCCGTGGTAATGCTGGCAGACGCCGTGGAGGCGGCGGCAAGATCCCTCGCCCGTCCCACGCCGGACCGCATCAGGGCAGTGGTGCGGACCATCGTTCACCAGCGGCTGGAGGAGGGACAGCTGGACAAGTGTGACCTGACGTTCAGGGACCTCGACCGGGTTGCAGACAGTTTTACGCGGGTTCTCTCAGGAGCATTTCATCACCGCCTTGAGTATCCTGAGAATGTAGTGGCCCAGATGAAGAAGGAGCAGGAGGGTGAAGACAATGGTCACCGTGGACACAACGGTGCAAAAAGAGGTTGAGTTACCGGATCTGGCCGAACCGCTGGTCCGTCGGGCCGTGCGGCGGGTTCTGCGAGACGTCTCGGAACGGGATTGCGCCCGGAGGTACGCCGTGGATGTGACCTTTGTCCATGAGGATGCCATGAGGGAACTCAACCTGAAGTACCGCGACAGGGACTCTCCCACCGATGTGCTGTCCTTTCCCCTTTTGCATGATGAGGAAGAAGAATGGTTCCCCCTGCCGCCCCCAGATCATGTGAGCTACCTCGGTGATGTGATCGTCTGCCCGACCGAGATCTCCCCTGGGACGAACGTGCTACGCGAGCTGGCTTTCCTGGCCTGTCACGGTGCCCTCCACCTGGTGGGCTGGACGCACGAAAACCCGGATCAGTTGCAAAGGATGAACCGGCTCACAGGGGATGCCCTGGCCGACGTGTTCCCACCGGAGCTTTGACATGCGAGGACGGTATCGGTTTGCCCGTGATTTATCGTGTGCCCTGGCCGGGCTCAGGGCTGCCTGGCGCGAGGAGGAACACCTGCGCTGGCAGGTGGGGGCTGCCTCTGTCGTGATGTTCGTGGCCCGCTGGACGGGGCAGTCTGCTGGAGAATGGGCCCTCCTGGTGGTGGTGTCTTCCTCCGTGCTGGTCGCCCAGATGCTCAACTGGGTGCTGGAGAGGACGCTCGGGCTGGTGACCCCTGAGTATCATCCCAGCGTACGAAAGGCCAAGGATGCTGCCGCGGGTGCGGTGTTGCTCACTGCGGTCTCTGCGGTGATTGTGTTTCTCCTGGTTGTATGGCCTGATCTTGAATCCCTGGGCCCACGCCTGGTGAGGGGGTGGACATCACACCGGGTTCAACTCGTCTCAGAGGTACTTGTTATTTTAATTGCTCTGCGGGTGTCATTTCGAACATACGCAACACCGAAGGACTGATCTAATGAGATATTTTGCGATTGTGATGACGCTTCTTATCATCGTTTCCGGATTTCTGGTCGCTTGTTCAAAAGATGAAGAACCTGTGGCAGCGGAACCCGAGCCCTCGGACGAAGTGGAGCCGGATGCGGCGCCGGAGGATGAGGAAGAGGAAGAGGAAGAGGACCTGGGCCCCTTCAACCCTTTCACCGGTTTGCCGGCGCCGGAGGAGAGCATTGCGCGCAGGCCCATTGCCGTGACCATGGACAATCATCCGGCTGCGCGGCCGCAGGCGGGACTGGCCGAGGCAGACCTGGTCTTCGAAATGCTTGCCGAGGGCGGGCTGACCCGGCTGATGCCGATTTACCTGCAGGAGGCTCCCGAGGTGGTCGGTCCGGTCCGCAGCGCCCGTTCTTACCTGTTGGACCTTATTTTAGGGCTCGATGCCGTCATGGCGCATTGCGGTGCGAGCCCGGGAGCGTATCGGCAGATAGAGAACCTGAAAATGCAGGTCTTCAATGATCTCTGGGGAGCAGGGGGATTTTTTCGGGATCCGAGTTCCGGTGCGAGCTACGAGCATACCCTGTTCAGCCGGATCGCTGATATCCGACCCCTCATGACAGAAAGGGGCTTTGAACGCGACGAGATTCCTCCCCCCATGTGGCAGTTTGCCTCCGATGTCCCCCACGCGGAGGATGCGGAGGTGGCCGATGAGATCGCAATTCGTTTTCCGGGTTTCGGGTACACGGCGTCCTTTAAGTATGAAGAGGAGGGGAAACGGTATCTACGTTTCACCTCGGGGGCAGAACACCTGGACCGGGATACGGGTGAGCAGCTGGCAGCATCCAATGTGATCGTTATGCGGGTGGAGACCCGACTCATACCGGGGGACACGGAGGGAAGACTGGAAATGAACCTTACGGGTGAGGGCGAGGGACTCGTGGTCATGGGGGGGCGAGTCCGAGACATCACATGGAAGAAGGTGGATTTACATTCTCCCCTTGAGTTTTACGAGGCATCCGGCGAGAAACTGGTGGTCATTCCCGGTCCAACCTGGATCGAGATCGTGCCTCTCAATGGAGACGTCACGGTGAGGGAGATGGATTGACATGACAGAGCGTCTTTCAGCGTCCGGTTTCGTGGCTGTGGTGGGGTTTTCCAATGTGGGAAAGTCAACATTGGTCAACCAGCTGGTGGGGCATAAGATCTCCATCGTATCGGAGAAACCCCAGACCACGAGGAACAGGATTCGCGGGATTTTGAACGGAGAGGATCTCCAGGTTGTCTTCGTGGACACGCCAGGGATCCAGCGACCCAGGGATCAGCTGGAGGAGAACATGGTCCGCGGGGCCCGCAGTGCCATAGGCGATGTGGATGTCAATCTCCTTGTCGTTGATGGGTCGCGCAAGCGGCCGGGCCGCGGCGATCAGGCCTGCGCCGGGCTGGTCGATCAGGCGTCGTGTCCGAGCATTCTGGTTATCAACAAGATGGACGCTGTCCCAGTTGGTCAGAGGGAAGAACGGATCAGCGCGTACCGCGCCCTCGGAGACTTTGACCGGGTGGTGCCGGCATCTGCGCTGCATGGTCACAATATGGATGTCTTGATGGACGAAATCGTGACCCGGTTGCCCGCTGGGCCGAGGTACTTTCCTGCAGAGATGACGACGGATCAGCCCATGCCTTTCCTGGTGGCCGAGCTCATCCGGGAGAAGGTTCTGGAGGTGACCGAGCAGGAGGTCCCCTATTCCACGGCGGTGTCCATCATCAAAGTCGAGGAGAGGGAGGGTGGCCACTACTACCTGGCCGCTGACATCCTGGTAGAGCGGGATTCGCAGAAGGGGATTCTCATAGGCAAAGGTGGCAGGATGATCAAGACCATCGGGGAGCGCAGCCGGAAGGACGTGGAGCGCGCCCTGGGGGTCCGGGTCTATCTTGACTTGTTCGTGAGGGTGCAGAAGAAGTGGCGCGATAATCACGCAATTTTGAAGGAATTAGGCTTGCGTTGGGAGAGAGGGTAAGGATTCTTGCGGGGATACACCATTGATGCCATCGTCCTGGGTCGAAGTAATCTGGGCGAGCGAGATCGTCTGGTGATCCTTCTCAGTCGGGACCGGGGAAAGGTTCGCGCCGTGGTCCGGGGGGCGAACAAGACCGATAGCAAGCTGGCGGGATTGGTGCAGCCATTCAGCAGGAGCAGGCTTGACCTGTGGCGTGGACGCTCTCTGGATGGCCTGCGGAGCGGGGAGGTTCTCGAGAGTTTCCGCAGGCTGCGCGCGGAGTTTGACAGCATCGCCTATGCCTCCTGCATGGCGGAGATTACCGGGTACATTGCCCAGGAGGACGAGAAAGACGAGCCTCTGTACCTCCTTCTGCTCACCTGTTTTCGAGCCCTGGAGCGCGCCATGGATCACGTGCTGGTCGGAGCCTTTTTCTGTGTGCGGGTCATCAAGGTCCTGGGGGTCTTCCCGGTCCTGGATCAGTGCGTGGTGTGCGGCGGGCCCGTGGATGCCAGTTCACCTCTCAGGTTCTCCCAGGGGGGCCTTACCTGTGCGCGATGTCGTGCAAGCGGGGGCCTGGGGACGAAGATCTCCACTCACCTGTGCCGTCTTGCCGAAAGCTTGCGAGATATCCATCCGCGGGAATTGGCCGGCTTTCGGGCCTCAAGGGAGGATCTTCTCGCCCTGACGGAGCTGTTTTTGGATTATGCAGAGTTCCAGTTGGATCGGCGGGTGAACTCGCGTAGCTTTCTGGATATACTAGGATGAGTGTACAAAGACATGAGCAGGGGGATGGTCATGAACGATCTGCAGAGGATTGATGCCGTGCGAGAGCGCACTGGCGTGAGCTATCGTCGGGCTAAGGAAGCACTCGAGCGCACCGATGGAGACATCATCGACGCCCTGATCTACCTGGAGAACGGGGCATCTGAGCATAGCTGGGCGGAGCAGGTCCAGGTCAGGGGCAGCGATCTGCTCGATGCCGTCCGATCCTTGATCCGGGAGGGCAATGTCCGTCGCATCATCATTCGGCAGGACGGTCGAACCCTGGTGGAGTTTCCCGTGACGGTGGGTGCCCTGGGGGCACTGTTAATGCCGAGCCTCGCCGCCCTCGGCGCCGTGGCTGCACTGGTGACCGAGTGCACCCTATTGGTGCAGCGCCGCGGTCCGGAGGATGATGCGGCCTCTGAGGGCGCCAGGAAAGATGGGGAGGCGTCCGACGAGTAAGGGTGATGAAGTGACGGACAGAGGCCGAGCGATTTCCCATGCAGTATTCCCGTTCTTGCCTGGTGATCAAGGGGGCGGGATTGTGTTTTATGCGGAGGAGGTGGAGTGTGAAGTTTCAGGACATCATCCTATCTTTGAACGAGTTCTGGCGCGATCAAGGGTGTACACTGTCGCAGCCTTACGATGTTGAAAAGGGTGCGGGTACGATGAACCCGGTCACCTTTTTTGGGTCTTTAGGGCCGAAGCCGTGGGCGGTTGCCTACCCGGAGCCTTCACGGCGCCCGGTCGATGGGCGATACGGTGAAAATCCACTTCGGCTGTATCGTCACTGGCAGTACCAGGTGGTAATTAAACCTTCCCCTGATGACATCCAGGAAGTCTACCTGGAGAGCCTGAAGCAGTTGGGCGTGGATTTCCGGACGCACGATATCCGCTTCGTCGAGGACAACTGGGAGGCTCCCACCCTGGGCGCGTGGGGACTGGGCTGGGAGGTCTGGATCGACGCCATGGAGGTGACGCAGTTCACCTACTTCCAGCAGATGGGTGGTCATGATCTTACATCGATCCCGGTGGAGATCACCTATGGTCTCGAACGCCTGGGGTGCTTCCTCCAGGGAGTTACCGACATTTTTGAACTGGACTGGGATGGGAACTCGACGTACGGTGACGTCTACCGCCGCGAGGAGTATGAGCATTCGCGCTACAGTTTCGAGGTGGCCGACGTGTCGATGCTCCTGCGCGCCTTCACGGATTCCGAGCGGGAGGCGGGGCGTGCCCTGGAGGAGGGCCTGGTTTCCCCCGCCTATGATCATGCACTGAAATGCTCTCATCTGTTCAATATACTGGAGGCCAGAGGTGCCCTCAGTGTCACGGAGCGCACCGGTTACATAGCAAGGATCAGGACGCTGGCCCGGGCCTGCGCGCGCCGATACATGGCCAACAGGGAAGGTGATGGCAGATGAGTGTCGATGTCCGGTCTGCCCTTTTGGAGGTAGGATGCGCGGAGATTCCCGCAGGCTACCTGCCCGCTGCCATCAGGCAGATGGGGGCCCTTGCCTGCCAACACCTCGAGGAGGTAGGGCTTCCCTTCAGGTCGGTGCAGGGATGGGCCAGTCCCCGGCGCCTGGTCCTGGCGATTGATGGCGTCCCGTCCTCCGGGGAAGACTCCATCCGGGAGGTCCGTGGTCCCTCGGCGAAGATTGCATACGATAACGACGGGAACCCTACCCGCGCTGCCGAGGGGTTTGCCCGGGGGCAGGGTGTCGCCCCGGAGTCACTGCAGATCAGGAAGAGCGACAAGGGGACGTATGTCTACGCTGTGCATCGTGACCCCGGCCGGGACGCTGTGGAAGCCCTCGCAGAGGTGATGGGCGAGGTGATCGAGGGCCTCAGGTTTCCGCGTACGATGAGCTGGGGCGCAGGTGGCAACTCCTTCGCACGACCCGTGCGCTGGTTGGTCGCTCTCTGGGGTGAGACCATCATCCCTGTGGCGTTCGCCGGGATCAAGGCCAACGATATGAGCCGGGGTCCCCGTTATGACCCGACCCATCTCCGGGTGCCGCGAGCTGAGGATTTCGTCGAGATTCTCCGGGCCGGTGGAGTGCTCGTGGACGCAGATGAGCGAAGGCGTGCGATCGTAGAGGGGTGCCGGTCTGCTGCAGAGCGTGTGGGGGAGCGGGCCCTGCTGGAGGATTCGGTGCTGGACGAGGTGACCTACCTGGTGGAGCATCCTGTCGTGGCCCTTGGCTCGATTCCTGAGCAGTACATGGATGTGCCCCGCTCAGTCATCGTCACAGCGATGCAGTCGCATCTTCGCTTCTTTGCCGTTGTTGGGCAGGAGGGGGATCTCAGGCCGTATTTCCTTTCGGTGATCAACGGCACAGAGGAAATGAGGTCCTCGGTGATTGGAGGCAACCAGCTGGTCCTCAATTCGCGGCTGGCCGATGCGCGGTTTTTCTGGGATGAGGACAGGAAACGGACCCTGGAGCAGTACGCCGAGGATCTGGAGGACGTGGTTGTTCACGAGAAGTTGGGAAGCCTGGGTGATAAGGTGCGCAGACTGGCTGCGATGGCCGAGAGGATGGCTGCGCGAGGACTGGCCGGTGGTAAAGATCACCTGCTGCAGCGAGCCGTTGCCCTGTGCAAAGCCGACCTGGTGACACAGATGGTGGGGGAGTTCCCTGCCCTGCAGGGTCAGATGGGTGCTGAGTACGCCAGAATCAGCGGGGAGAGGGAGGAAGTCTGCAAGGCACTTGCAGACCACTATCTTCCGACGGGGGCCGGTGATCCCCTACCGGAGAATGAAATCGGCCTCCTGCTGAGTCTCATTGACAAGACCGACGATCTCATCGGCGGGTTTGCGGCCTCCCTAGAGGTCAGTGGCTCTGAAGATCCCTACGGCTTGCGTCGGTCGGCGACGGGTGTTCTGCGGTTGCTGCGGCAGATGCCCGAGATGTCAATGAAGGATCTGATCAGCGATTCAGCAGGTGCCCATGCCCTCCCGGACGATGAGGCCGAGGCTGTGAGCTGTGAGGTCAGTGAGTTCTTGCGGAGGCGGCTGCGGAGGATGCTCCTCGATGCGGGTTATCGACACGAGATCGGAGCGGGAGTCGTCAATAGCGGCTTCGATAATGTGCGTGACGTCTGGGACCGTTGCGAGGCGGTGAGCGCCTTCGTGGATTCGCCGGAGGCTGAAGATCTGATGGTGACCTGGCGGCGCTGCCACAACCTGGGGCGGGAGGCGGATGGGGTTGATGATCTCGCCCCGGACCGATTCACATCTGCCGAGGCCAGGGAGCTCTGTTCAGCCTATCTTGAGCTAAAGAGACAGGGAGATCGTCTTCTTGCCGATGCTGAATACGGCAGGTTCTTTTCCCTGGCAGCGACACTCAGGCCCTCGGTGGATGCTTTCCTGGATGCGGTCAAGGTGATGGTCTCTGACGATGAGGTTCGTCGGCTGCGCCTGGGTCTGTTGGCTGAGATCGATAGATACCTGGCCCGTCCGATGGATTGGAGCACGTTGCCAGGTTAAGGGGGGTGATCTGCATGACAGAGCAAGAGATGACGGTCTATGTGCTGTCGGATTCCATCGGCGAGACAGCCGAGTCGGTGGCCCGAGCTGCGATCAGCCAGTTTGAGATGAATTCCGGGTTCGTCAGGGTCGAGCGCATCCCCTTCGTCCACTCCCGGGAGCGGGTGGATGAGGCACTGGAGCGTGTGGACCGTAGTCAGCGGAACCTTATTGTGTACACCCTGGTTGTATCGGAAGTCCTTGAGTACATGGAGAAGCGATGCTCCGAGGAGGGGATCCCGACCGTCGACATCATGGGCCCCCTGATGGTGGCACTTCGCACTGTTCTGGGGCGTGAGCCTCGCCAGGAGCCGGGAATTATACATCGCATGGATGAGCGCTATTTCCGTCGTGTGGCGGCCGTAGAGTTCGCGGTCCGCTACGATGATGGCAGGGAGCCCAGGGGCTTCCTCAAGGCGGACGTGGTATTGACGGGGGTGTCCAGGACCTCGAAGACGCCGGTGTGCATGTACCTGGCGCACCGCGAGTATCGGGCGGCCAACTATCCCCTGGCTCCCGAGGTGGAGCCGGCGCGCGAGCTGTTTCTCGTCCGAAACCGCGTCATTGGCATGACGATTGCGGCGGACCAATTGAGGGCGATTCGGAGGGAGAGGATCCGACGGTTGGGACTGAACAGGCCGTCGAACTACGATGATCTGCACAGGATCCAGGCGGAGCTCAGGCATGCTTCCAGCTTGTTCCGGGAGCTTGGTTGTCCGGTCATTGATGTGAGCAACAAGGCAGTAGAGGAGACGGCCACGACTGTTTTGGAGATCCTCAGGAAAGGAGAGTGGCGAGGTGGCGGACGGACCGACGGATAACAAGTGGGTGTATTCTTTTCGCGAGGGTCGGGCAGACATGCAGAATCTTCTCGGGGGTAAAGGTGCAAACCTGGCCGAGATGACTCGCCTCGGGATGCCAGTGCCTCCCGGTTTTACCATAACGACGGAGGCGTGTATCGAGTACAGTCGCTCCGGGCGTTTCCCTGACCAGCTCGAAGAGCAGATCCGAAGTAGTGTTCAGCAACTGGAGAAAGACAGGGGAGCGGAGTTTGGGTCTCCTACCAACCCGCTGCTGCTGTCGGTGCGCTCAGGGGCTGCCATCTCCATGCCAGGAATGATGGACACCGTGTTGAACCTGGGACTTGACGAGGACTGCGTGTCGGGGCTTGCCGCTCTCACGGGTGATGATCGCTTCGCTCGTGACTGCTACCGCCGCCTTATTCAGATGTTTGGAAACGTGGTCGGAAAGATGGATCACGGTCTTTTCGAGGATATATTGTACCGTGTGAAGGAGTCAGCCGGGGTTGCCGGCGACCACGAGTTGAGCGCATCTCACCTAGACCAGGTGATTGAGAGATATGGTGATCTATACGAGCGCCAGATGGGTGAGGTGTTTCCCCAGGATCCATGGGAGCAGTTGATCTCGGCCGTGGAAGCGGTCTTTGCTTCGTGGGACAACGATCGGGCCGCAGTCTACCGAAGGGCCCATGGCATTCCCGATGACCTCGGCACGGCGGTCAATGTGCAGGCAATGGTTTTTGGAAACCGGGGCGAGCGATGTGGGACGGGCGTGCTCTTCACGCGGGATCCCTCGACGGGCGAGAAGACGTTGTATGGCGAGTACCTGCGAAATGCCCAGGGTGAGGACGTGGTGGCCGGGATCCGGACCCCGCGACCGATCGAGGAATTGAGGAAGGATCTGCCGGAGATTTACGGTGAGGTCCTCGAGGTTACGGCGGTCCTCGAAAATCACTACCGGGATATGCAGGATGTGGAGTTCACCGTCGAGGATGGACAGCTGTTCCTACTTCAGACCCGGGGAGGCAAGCGCACGGCCACGGCGGCGGTGAAGATTGCCCACGATATGGTCTTTGAAGGCCGGATTGATCGGCGGGAAGCCCTCACCAGGGTTAAACCCGATGACATAGGTGTGCTTTTGCACCGTCGAATCGATCCTGGGATCGATACC
>SKXF01000426.1 GCA_007128555.1 Clostridia bacterium
CGCTCCATAGCATAACGACTGCGAACATGAGTACCTGAGTGTGGAGTTTTCACAGCAACTGGCCATGTCTGGCCACCTCCCACTCGGCTGATCCGTGGATCCTCCTCATGGCCCCACCCTTCTACCCTTCGGGCAGAGGCAACCGGGAACGCTACGAGATGCTGAGTAAAATCGGAGCCGATCGAAGAACCCGCTCCCGGGCCCTTGTTATCAGCTGTCCGCCTGCTTGATCCCCGGAGCACTGGCCGCCCTTCACGTATCGCGGTTCTCCACTCGCTTGACACCCAGATGATTGGTGCAGGTAGAGAAGACTCACGATGTCGAAAGACCATCAACCCGGCTGCAGGTCAGATCAGGCCCTATCCATTTTCGTTCGATACAGGACCGTCTTCGTCTATACAAACATCACAATCGCACCGATAACGCCTCCGTTGCGCATGACCTAAAGCAAGCCAGCTTCCTCGAGAGCGATCCGTATTTTTTCGCGCTCTCCATCATCGACCCCTTGCAGCGGCGGCCGCACGGTGGCGCGGGGGATCACTCCCTGCATCACCAGGGCTTCCTTGGTGCGCACACGGTAATCCCTCACCGGTTGACCGAAGATAACATCCGCAAGCTTCTGCACCCTGCTCCCTATTCTGAAAGCAGTATCATGATCTCCGGCGCGCCAGGCGTCGTACATTCGGACCTGCAGTTCCGTGGCTAATGTTCCGAACCCGATCAGGGCGCCGTCGGCATCGAGCACAAAGGACTCGAGGATGAAATTGTCATTGCCTGTAAGTATGGTTATGTCTCGAGGAAGGGAGCGAAGGTACCTCACGGTCTCCACGTACTTCTTTGCATCGAAACAGGCCTCTTTGATCGCGATGACCTCATCAAGCTCAAAAAGCCTCTTCAGAACCGGAGCATCAAACTCAACACCACCCAGGGCGTCCTGCAGTTGGAAGGCTATCAGCGGTATCTGGACTGCTTGCGCCACCGCCTTATGGTAATCATAGACCAGGTCAGCAGGTAGAGGGCGCCCCCGCCACGCGGAGATAGGAAAGACCAACAGGCCATCAGCTCCTGCCTGTTCGGCCTCCCGGGCTGCCCTGACCGCCTGTTCTGTGAAGGCAGCACCCAGCCCGGAAATGATTGGTATGCGGTCCCCAACCACTCCCTTGACGATTTGAATGACTCGAACTTTCTCCTCAGGCCAGAGGTGGGGCCCCTCGCCAGTATCCACATTAATCGCCAGACCATGACAGCCCTGTCCCAGGAGCCATTCGACATAACCCTCTAGGGCAGGTTCATCGATCCTATAATCCTCGGTCATCGGCAGTACGATGGCCGGTATGATGCCATGTAGCTTCAATTTACTCGCCTCCCAATCTTGCTCGATATGGGCCGATCACTACGGCCTCACCGGGACCCATCATCGCCGTTCGTCTCACACGGCTCCATGCGTATCGCATCCGCCGGGCAAAGCTGTTCGCACAATCCGCAACCCCTGCATGATTCTGTACTGCAATAACCACTCACGCCAGTAGCAGTCGCTCGCCTTATAGAATCATAGATGCACACCCGATGACACAAGCCGCAATCCGTACACCTCTTCGTGTCGATCCTCGCCCTGACAGTCTGTACCCGGCTCACCTCGTCGATCGTAAGAACATGGGACGCTGCCAGGCCTCGCACGTCATCCAGGTTCTCGTGACCGCCCCGGTCCATCCATTGCTGCAGTTCACCGAGAATCCGACCGAAGGCCTCGTAGCCTTCCACAATAGCCGCTGTCGCCAGCTGTACGCACGTTGCTCCGGCCAGGAGGTACTTGGCAACATCTGCGCCTGATGATACTCCGCCCGTACCACATATCGGTATGGTACACTCCCGGGCTACCTGCGCAATCCAACGTAAGCGATAGTATATCGCGTAAGGTCCCCCATGACCTGCGAAACTGCCGTGCATGATCGGCCGACATGTCTCGATGTCGATGTCCAGGCCAACCAGGCGATTGAACATGATCAGGGCGTCGGCTCCGTTCGCCTCGATATCCAGGGCAGTCCGGTAGGGGTTTGTCAACTGAGAGGGCATCTTGGCAATGACGGGGATCGCCACGAGATCCTTCACCAGCCGCACAGCCGCCGCGAGTTCGTCTCCACTCATCATGTGCTCACCATGAGGGCAGGACTTGACCTCTATGGCATCAGCTCCCGCCTGTTCTACGAGGGTGGCGTATCTGGCCCAGGCTTCAGGTCCGGCACAATCGATATTGGCAATTACGGGAATGTCGAGTTCAGCCCTGGCCCGGTAGATGAGGTCGGCGTATTCGCATTCGTCCATATGAGCTCCCTGTTCATAGGAATAAAGTGTAAAGGCTTCGGGACCCAGGCCATGGGGAACGATCCGCATGTGGGGAGTGGGATCACCCCGTCGTACAATCGGGTTCTCGAAGAGGGATTTGACAGAGATCGCAGAAGCTCCGGCTTCTTCAGCACGACGCATGCGATCGACGGTAGCTGTGATGCCGGCTGCTGCTGCCATTATCGGGTGTTTCAGTTTCAAACCGGCAAAATCTACGGTGAGGTCTATCAAGTCCTTCACCTCGCTCTCAGGATGTGAAAGGTCGGGATGCCAGGTTGAGCACACCAGCATCCTCGGCTGATGAAGATTTCTACGAACAACCTAAGGAACCCTGTGCCTGTCGCAAAGAACGGTCCAATGGGGTTATTGGAGTCTGAGTCTGCAGAAACTCATCTAGTCCAGATCAAAACTTGTAGTTGCATGCCGCACATGTACTCTGTGGGCGAGTATATCAGGCCTCCCCCATACGTCAAGAATTTCGGCCGCCGAACTGGAGTTCTGGCGCTGCGAACACTATTTCCCGGGAAAAGCTCATGTTCTGTCGAAAAGACAATCACGGTCTACCAGGGATTCACCTGCTAAACATTGACCCGGACCAACGACTCCTTCCTGGTGCTGGTGCGACATCCATCCCGGATAATCCTAAGGGCTCACCGGTTTCCCCTCGATACAACAAGATGAGTCCTTGCTCTGAAATGGGTGGATCGGACACGGCCTTCGGGAAAATCCTCGATACCAGCCAGAGGGTTGGAGGGGTCAGCCAGGGCCGCGGTTACACCCCCGCTATCCTGGTCAGGGGTGCAGAAGGATGTTCGTCGCCCAGACTGATTCTCACAGAAATCTTCATACAGACAGGGTATCGAAAGCACGGAATAGAAAGAGTCTTATATCCCTGGGTGATAGGAGATGACGATGCCGTATCCGAAGGATCTACTGTCTACAAGGGCAATTGTGCGTCACGGTCAATTTGCACTCATACCCCCACAAGGCCTGGTGAAGAATGTGATTCCCGGCTTCGTCAGGTCCGATATCAGCATTTTAGCCTCACCTGCCCTCGGGGCGAACTTCGCCCAGTACATGGTTGAGCTGCTCCCTCAAGGCGGCACAGATCAGCGAGGTTTTGGAGGATGCGGCATCGCCACCTTCGCCTACTGCCTTGCCGGTGAGGGACAGGTTCGCATACGGGATCGACAGGAAGTGCTTCGCACCCACGGCTTCGCCTACGCACCCCCGTCAGAGAAAATGCACCTGAGAAATGATGCCGAAGCGCCCATGAGGGTACTGCTATATAGGCAGCGATACCGCCCCCTACCGGGGCACAGTTCCGAAATCGTCGTCGGCAACGCAGAGAACATCGCTGCACAGGTCTATGATGCCATGGAAAATGTATCGGTCAAAGATCTACTGCCCTCGGACCTGGGTTTCGATTTCAACATGCACATACTGACGTTTCAACCGGGCGGATCCCACCCCTTTGTGGAGACCCACGTCCAGGAACACGGAGCCTACATCCTGTCCGACCAGGGCGTATATTTGATTGACGATGAGTGGATCCCGGTGCACAAAGACGACTACATCTGGTTCGGCCCCTACGTCCCCCAGGCAGTTTACGCCACGGGCAGGGAAGACCTGTCATACGTCTACTCCAAGGACTGCAACCGGGATGTTGAACTATGAACCGACTGAGGAGGTCCACGGGACTGCCCACACAAAAGTATCTGCCCTGCCCTCGGATGAAATACCGAGGCCTCCTTGTAAACTGATGCAAGGCAAAGCCCTTTGAGAAACGGAAGTGATGAGTGATGCGAGAAGAATTGGTCAACCGAATCGACATAGACCTGGACAACCTTCTGCACAACTACCAGGCCACAAAGAACCACGTAGCCCCCGCTGAGGTGGCTGCAGTGGTGAAAAGCGAAGCCTACGGACACGGAGCCGTGCCCGTCGCCCGGGCCCTGCAGGAGCA
>SKXF01000186.1 GCA_007128555.1 Clostridia bacterium
CACATTGTGCTTGAGGCCCAGGAGAGAGAAGACAGCCCGATCACCGATACGGCCATGAACTCCGCCATGGAGGTCATCCGCCGGCGGGTGGACGCCCTCGGGGTGACCGAGCCGGTCATCGTCCGGGAGGGGGCCAGGAGGATCGTGGTCAACCTGCCGGGTATCGAGGATCCCGAGGAGGCCCTGGAGATCATCGGTCGCACCGCTCGCCTCGAGTTCACCGACGAGGCCGGGGAGATCCTGCTGACCGGTGAACACCTGACCAGTGCCCAGGCCATGTTCCAGCGAACGGACGCTGGGGGTCAGCAGCCCGTCGTGAGCCTGCAGTTTGACGCCCAGGGAACCCGTCTCTTTGCCGAGGCCACGGAGAAACACCTGAACCGGCGCATCATCATTCTCCTGGATGACGAGGTGGTACAGGCTCCCTACGTGCGCTCGGTGATTCGCGACGGCAGCGCGGTTATCGAGGGATACAGTTCCCTCCAGGAAGCCCAGGAAATCGCCGTCGTGCTCAATTCCGGTGCCCTGCCCCTTGACCTCATCCCCCTTCGGCCGCAGTTTGTCAGTGCGACCCTCGGTGAGGCGTCGGTCAACCAGAGCTGGCAGGCGGCCCTTATTGCCGTGGCGGCAGTCGTTGCCCTCATGGTGATCTTCTACCGGGTACCGGGCATTTGGGCAGTGATCGCCCTGGGCCTGTACATTGTTCTGATCATGGTGGTCCTGGCGGGCATCAATGCCACCCTGACCCTGCCGGGTATTGCGGGAATCATTCTCTCCATCGGCATGGCCGTGGATGCCAACGTGATTATTTTCGAGCGAATCAAGGAAGAGGTACGGGCCGGTGCCACCCCCAGGGCGGCGATTGACAGCGGTTTCAGTACGGCCTTTCGCACCATTTTGGATGCGAACGTGACCACTCTGATTGCTGCTGGCGTGCTGTACTGGCTGGCGAGCGGACCGATCCGCGGTTTTGCTGTGACCCTGTCTCTGGGTATTGTGTTGAGTATGTTCACCGCGATGGTGATCACCCGGCTGGCCATGGTTCAGATGGCTGCTGCGGGCCTGATCGCCGAGGGTCCGGCCTTTTTCGGATCGAGGAGGGGACACGACGATGGATAGACAGAATGCAGGCGAGGCCAGGCTACCCCTGAGCTCCGTCAGTTTCATGGGCAGGCGCAGGACGTGGTTTGGGATCTCCGGGATCCTTCTGTTCATAGGCGTGGTCAGCCTCCTGTTCCAGGGCCTGAACCTGGGCGTGGACTTCACCGGGGGATCGGTTTTGGAGTTGAACTACGAGCAGCCCGTGGCCGTCGCAGACGTGGAGGGTGTCCTGGCCGCTTACGAGGAGACCGCCGGAGCCCAGGTGCAGAGCATGGGCGCTGCGGAAACACCCACCATCAGGATCCGCGCCCGGGACTTCCCCCCGGGAGACAGCAGGGATGCCATGTATGCGGGCCTCAGGGACCTGGGCACTTTTGAAATCTCCCTTCTCGACGAGGTGTCTCCCGCCATTGGCCGGGAGCTCACCCGCGCAGGCCTGCTCGCCGTGGGTGTGGCGATCCTGGGCATGGTCACCTACATCACCTTTCGTTTCGAATATCGTTTCGCCGTGTGTGCGATCGCGGCCCTGGTTCATGACAGCATCATCACGTTGGGCCTGTTTTCCCTTCTGCAGATGGAGATCAACGGCGCCTTCATCGCTGCTGTTCTGACCATCGTGGGTTACTCGGTCAACGATACCATCGTGATCTTTGACCGGATCCGGGAGAACATCCGGTACAGAAAGCGCGGAGAGGGGCTGGCCTTCACCGTCGATCGAAGCATCCGGCAGACCCTGATGCGCAGCCTGGCCACCTCGTTGACCACCTTCCTTGCAGTGGGAAGCCTATGGGCCTTCGGCGGCGCCACGATCAGGAGTTTCACCGCCGCCCTGCTCTTTGGAGTGATCATTGGGACCTATTCATCGATTTTCCTCGCCAGCCCGCTGTGGATGGCCTGGCAGGAGTGGCGTCCCGCGAAGATGGCCTCGCGGGCGTGAGGATGGTGCGGGATCTCCGGGATAGAGGGAGGCATGGTCTGCCGGCGCACAAGGATACAACGGCAGCTGTGCCGAACTCTTTTTAGGGAGGAAAGGAGGTCCTGCCGTGCGCTTTACCCTGACTTTAATTGTCTTCCTGTGTGCCGCCGTGGCGATTGCCCTCTTTGCAACCCAGAATCCCCTCGAGGTCTCCGTGCGGTTTTTCCAGTGGGAGGTGCAGACCTCCCTTACCCTGGTGATCGTGGCCGCATCGGCTGCTGGCGGTCTGCTCATCGGCGTGATCAATCTCTACGGACACCTGCTCAGCAAGCTCCGCCACCGCGAGGCCACACACCGGATCAGGCGCCTCGAGATGGAACACGACGAAGTGACGTTGGAAAATGAGCGACTTCGACTGGAGGTCGAGACCCTCGAGGAGAGCCTGAAACAGCTGGCCTCCGGTGATGTGACGTCCAGCGAGGGTGAGAGGGAGCGTGATGATTCATCGTCACCTGGCGAGTATCTTCCCCCGATGAACGGGCCGTATCACGCCTGAAAGACGAGAGCGGCCTGCTCCACCTGGCTGCCGCCACCCTGGTCTCCCGGGGCGTGACGACGGCACAGGAGATGGAACAGTTCCTGTCCTGCAACCTGGAGGACCTTGCCCATCCCCTTGATCTGCCCGGTGCACCGCAGGCCGTCGAGCGGGTGAGGGGCGCCCTGTCTCGGGGCGAGAGCATCCGAATTTACGGCGACTACGATTGCGATGGGATCACCGGCTGCGCGCTGATGTTGAAGACCCTGCGGGACATGGAAGCCAACGTGGACTTCCGCCTGCCCCACCGGCTGCGGGACGGGTATGGCCTGGGCATCGCTGCCGTGGAGGAAGCCGTCGCAGATGGCGTCGACCTGCTCATCACCGTGGACTGTGGGGTCACGGCCCATGCCGAGGTCACTCGAGCACGGGACCTGGGCCTCGATGTCATCATCACCGACCATCATCAGCCCTCCGGTGCCCTGCCCCCTGCCGTTGCCGTGGTGGATCCCTGGGTCCAGGACGCCTCCTACCCCTACCCCCATCTCGCGGGGGTGGGCGTCTGCTACCAGCTCTGCCGGGCCATCTCGGGAAGGGACATGCTGAGGGAACTGGACCTGGTGGCCCTGGGGACGGTGGCCGATATGGTGCCGCTGACGGGTGAGAACCGGATCCTGGTGGCTGCGGGCCTGGAACAGCTGCGCCGGGCGCCCCGCCAGGGATTGATTGCCCTGGCCGAGGAGGCAGGGGTCAACCTGGCGGAGGTCACGGAGCAGGAGCTGGCTTTCTCCCTGGGGCCCAGGCTCAATGCTCCCGGTCGACTCGGTGATGCCACGTCCATGGTGGACCTGCTGCTCACCACCGAGAGCCGCAGGGCGAAGGATCTCGCCAGGGAGTGTGAGCTCACGAATGCCCTGAGACGAAAGATGCTGGAGGCGACCGTTGTGAGAGCCCAGCTCGACCTGGAGACCGATGCTGAATGCCTCGACCGGGGATGCCTGGTCCTCTGGGGCCAAACCTGGCACCACGGGATCCTGGGCCTCGTTGCCTCTCGCATTGCTGAACAGTACCGCCGTCCGACCGTTGTGTTGGCTCCCGATCCCGATCAGCCCACCCTCCTGCGGGGATCGGGCCGCAGCATCGAGGGATTCTCGCTGTTGGAGGCCCTGCGGGCGTGTGATGATCTGTTGCAAACGTACGGAGGGCATGACCCCGCGGCCGGACTGAGCCTGCACCGCGACCACCTGGAGGACTTTGTCCTGAGGATGGATGCGCTGGTTCGGGAGAAGATCAGCCCCCGCAGTATGATGCCGGAGATCGCCATCACCGGCGAGATCCCCCTCCGGCAGGTCCACGCCCGGTCGGTGACGGAGCTGCAGGCCCTGGGACCCTTCGGGCAGGGCCATCCCTCGCCCCTTTTCCTCTCCCGGGACGTTGAGGTTCACAGGGCCCGCCCCGTGGGCAAGAAGAAGACCCACCTTTTGCTCGAGCTGGGTTCGGGTGCCCTGAAGGCCATCGGCTTCAACATGGCCGGGCAGTGGGTGAATGCCTCGGCTCCCGGGCAAATCGACGTGGTGTATACGCCGCAGATCGATCGCTGGAGGGGCCGCGAGCGGGTCCAGCTGATGTTGGAATCCTTTTGCCCGGCGGGAGCCGGTCCTGGCGACCTCGTGCTGGCGGCCCTGCGCCGCCGTTGGAGGTTCCTGCGTGACCTGTATCCGGACGAGTCGACCCTTCGCAGGATCTATGACTACCTGTCGGAAGGGCTGGCCGCGGACGAGGTGGCTGCAGCAGGGGACGGACCTGCAACGGAGTTCTTCCATCCCGAGGGGGAGGCGTTGGAGGGTCTCCTGAACGATGTGCCGGGGATTGAACTCCCTGGCTTGCTCTGTGCCCTCGAGATCCTGTCCCAATTGAACCGCCTCGCCCCCCTGAAACGGGGAGATCAGACCTTCTGGCTGCCCCTGCCTGACCCGGCGGAGGACATGCGCCCCGAGAGGTCAGGCATCTATGCTAGGGGACAGGAGAAGTTGGAGTGCATTGCGGCGACGGCAGGAAATGAGGTCTCGCCAGAGAAGCTTGTGAGAATCCTTTACGGCCTTTCCCTGCCGGCCGACACCCTGGAAGGGGATGGAACTTGACGCTCGAGGATCTTTTGAAGGCAGCATCTGAATACCTCTCCGAGGAAGCCCTGGTTCGCCTTGAACTGGCCCACGAGGTCTCAGCGAGCGCCCATCGGGGCCAGTTGCGGGCCTCGGGAGAGGAATATGTTCAGCATCCCCTCGCGGTTGCCCTGATCCTTGCGGACCTGGACATGGATGCTGACACCCTGGTGGCTGCCCTCCTGCACGATGTGGTGGAGGACAGCGAGGTGACCCTGGAGGATATCTCCGAGAGTTTCGGCTCCCAGGTCGCCGAGGTGGTCGACGGGGTGACCAAGCTGACCAAGCTGGAGGCGCAGAGCCGGTTCGAGGAGCAGGCGGAGAACCTGCGCAAGATGTTTGTTGCGATGGCCCGGGATATCCGGGTCATCCTGATCAAGCTGGCCGATCGGCTGCACAACATGCGAACCCTGGGTTCCCTCCCCCCGGAACGTCGGCGCGCCAATGCCGAGGAGACGCTGGAGATCTTCGCACCCCTGGCCCACAGGTTGGGTATTGCCAGGATCCAGGTGGAGCTGGAGGACCTGTCCCTGAAGTACCTTCACCCGGAGGAGTACGCGAAGCTGGCGAGGGACGTCCCCCTGCACAGGCGAGAGAGGGAAGACTACACCAACGAGCTCATCGAGGAGCTCCGTGAATCCCTCGATAGCGTGGGGGTCGAGGGGCAGATCCAGGGCAGGAGCAAACACTTTTACAGCATCTATTTGAAGATGCAGGACCAGGGCAAGTCCCTGGACGAGATTTACGACCTGGTCGCGGTCCGCGTGATCGTCGACAACATCAAGGATTGCTACGCGGTACTCGGGACGGTTCACAACCTCTGGCGGCCCATCCCGGGACGTTTCAAGGACTACATCGCCATGCCCAAGAGCAACATGTACCAGTCCCTTCAGACCACGGTCATCGGTCCCAGGGGGGAGCCCTTCGAGATCCAGATCAGGACCTGGTCCATGCACCGGGTGGCAGAATACGGCATTGCCGCCCACTGGAGATACAAGGACAAGGGCGAGACCGATGCTGAATTCGGCAAGAAGCTGGCCTGGCTGAGGGAGGTCCTGGAGTGGCAGAGCGAGGCTCCCGATCCCCACGATTTCATGCACTCCCTCAAGATTGATGTCTTTTCCGACGAGGTCTTCGTTTTCACCCCGAACGGCGATGTGATCGACCTTCCGGCTGGTTCCACGCCCCTTGATTTTGCTTACCGCATCCACACCGAGGTCGGGCATCGCTGCGTGGGAGCAAAGATCAACAGCCGGATCGCACCCCTGGACACCCAGCTCGAAAACGGGGACATCGTTGAGATTCTCACCAGCAAGCAGAGCCGCGGGCCCAGCTCCGACTGGCTCAAGGTGGTCCAGACCTCCAGCGCCCGCTCTCGCATTCGCCAGTGGCTGCGGCGTGAGCGCAGGGAAGAGAACCTGGAGCGCGGAGAGTCCATGCTGCGAGGCGAGATCCGCGAGATGGGCCTGTCGCCGTCAAAGATGTGGGCGGAGCAGGAGTATTTCGATCGCATACTCAGGCGCTTCAACTTCTCCAGTGTTGACGACCTCCTCGTGGCCATCGGATACGGGGGACTGACGGCGGGCCAGGTGGCCTCCCGGCTGCGCGAGATGTATCGGGAGGACCACGCAGGAGCAGAAGTGACCATTGACGAGGAGAGGATCAAGGAGAAGATCCCCCGGCCGACGGATGCGGAGCAGGGGGTCAAGGTCCGGGGCATCGATAACGTCCTGGTGCGCCTTGCCCGATGCTGCAACCCGGTCCCAGGCGATGACATCGTCGGGTACATTACCCGGGGAAGGGGCGTGTCCATTCACAGGGACGATTGCCCCAACATCACCCGCTTCCTCGATGACCAGAACCGGGTCATCGAGGTCTCGTGGGATTCGGTCGACGCCCAGTACTACCCGGTGGAGATCCTGATCACGGCCCTGGATCGTCCCGGTCTTCTGTCCGACGTTGCCCAGGCCGTGGCGTCCTTCAGCACCAACATCATGGATGCCAAGGCCCGGACGCGGGTTGATGGCATGGCCTATGTCACCATGGTGCTGGAGATTCGCAACCTGGAGCAGCTGGGGTATATGAAGCAGAGGGTGGAGCGGATCCGTGATGTGCTCCACGTTGAGAGGGTTTCGCACTGACGGAAGGGGGAACTATGAGAGCAGTGGTGCAGCGGGTCACCCGGGCACAGGTGACGGTGAATGACGAGGTGGCAGGCGAGATCGGCGAGGGGCTGGTGGTGCTGCTGGGGATTGGCGAGGGAGATGGGTCCGAGGATGTTGCCTACCTGGCCGACCGGGTGGCCAACCTGCGCATTTTTCCCGACGATCGGGGGAGGATGAACGTGTCGACCCTGGATGCCGGGGGAGCCGTTCTCGTGGTCTCCCAGTTCACCCTGTACGGGGACTGCCGCGGGGGTCGACGCCCCTCCTTTACCGGGGCTGCGTCGCCCAGCGTGGCGAAGACGCTCTACGGGGCGTTCGTCCGGGAGCTGGAGAGGTTGTCCCTGGAGGTCGCCACCGGCGAATTCGGGGCGATGATGATGGTGAGCCTGGACAACTGGGGACCGGTGACGCTCCTTCTCGACAGCAACAAGAATTTTTGAGGCCGTCGCCCCACGGGCGATGGGTATCATGTCCCATCCCACCCCCGCCAGTCTGCCCGTGTACACGTCCGAGGCCCCCCGGCCTGCATCCTGGTGGGCCGAGGGGATGATCTCCGTGCGATTTCGGGGTATCATGTCAGTTACAATCAGGGAACGTTTTTGCCTAGCTGTGGGATGAAAGGAAGGTGAAGATCCTGGCACCATGCCAGGAGGTTCGATGGAGATAACGAGAAGGCCCCGAGGCACGGCGGATGTGACGCCCGACGAGAGTCCAAGGTGGCGGTACATCGAGTCCGTTGCACGGGACGTCTGCCGGCGCTACGGATACGGGGAGATTGCGACCCCCGTCCTGGAACATACGGAGCTCTTTCGCCGGACGGTGGGAGAGACGACAGATATCGTGGAGAAGGAGATGTACACCTTTGAAGACAGGGGCGGGCGCAGCCTGACCCTGAGACCCGAGGGCACCGCCGCAGCGGCCAGGCTGTACCTGGAAGAGGGGCTGTATGCCGAGGCTCAGCCGGTGAAACTGTCCTACGTCGCCTGGCCCATTTTCCGCTACGAACGGCCCCAGGCGGGGCGACTCCGGCAGCATCACCAGTTCGGGGTCGAGTGTCTCGGCAGCGGTGATCCGGCCGTGGATGCGGAGATCATCGGCCTCGCCTGTGACTTCCTGGAGCAGCTGGGGCTGGATGAACTCACGGTTGGCCTGAACACCATCGGCTGCCCGGAGTGCCGGGAAACCTACCGGGACGCGGTCAGGGAACACTTCCGGCCGAACCTTGAGAGCATGTGCACCGACTGCCGACGCAGGTACGATGCCAACCCGCTGCGGCTCCTGGACTGCAAGGTCACCGGATGTCGCGGGTTCCAGGCCGATGCACCAGAAGTTGGGAGTTTTCTCTGCGACGGGTGCCGCGAGCATTTCTCTGAGCTCCAGGGGCACCTGGATATCCTGGAGATTGCCTACCAGCTGGATCCGAGCCTGGTCCGGGGACTCGACTACTACACCCGGACGGTCTTTGAGATCAAGCACCGGGCCCTTGATGCCCAGGACGTGGTCTGCGGGGGAGGCCGATACGACGGCCTGGTGGAGATTCTCGGCGGCCAACCGACCCCCGGGGTGGGTTTTGGGCTGGGCATTGAGCGGCTGTTGATGATCGTGGAGCGAGAGGGATTGTTCTCCCCGGAGCCCGACGTGCTGGATGCCTTCGTCGTGACCCTTGGGGACGAGACCCGGGGCCCGGGACTGGCCCTGGTCCAATCCCTGCGCCGGGCGGGCCTCAGCGCCGATGCGGATTACATGGGCCGGAGCATGCGTGCCCAGATGCGCTACGCAGGCCGGTACCCGTGCCGGTTCGTCCTGATTTTGGGCCCGGATGAACTGGCGTCGGGCATGGTCACAGCCAGGAACATGGAGGATGGCTCTCAGCAGGCGGTCTCTATTGACGAGATCGAAACCTTTTTGACAGGATGCGGAGGCGATCGTGTTGAGTGAGGATCAGAGACTGGATGAGATGGGAGACTGGCGGCGCAGCGATTATTGTGGACAGCTCAACGCCCGTGACGCGGGTCGCTCGGTCACCCTGATGGGGTGGGTGGGCAGGCGGCGGGATCTCGGCAGCGTCCTGTTCATCATGCTCCGGGATCGCACCGGCGAGGTCCAGGTGGTCTTTCACGAGCACCTGCAGGGGGCTCTCTGGGAGAAGGCCGGGAACTGGCGCGGTGAGTTCGTGGTCGCTGTGCGTGGGCAGGTCAGGGAGCGCTCTGCCGACACCGTCAATCTCGACAGCCCGACGGGTTCGGTCGAGGTGGTCCCGGAGGAGGTCCGGCTGCTCAACACCTCGCGCAATACCCCTTTTTACATAAGAGACGGGATCGATGTCGACGAGGCCCTGAGATTGAAGCATCGGTACCTGGATCTCAAGAGGCCCGAGATGCAAAAGGCGATGCTCCTCCGGGCCAGGGCCAACGCGCTGGTCAGGGGTTTCCTCGAGGAGCGGGACTTCTGCGAGGTGGAGACGCCCTACCTGACCCGGAGCACGCCCGAGGGCGCTCGCGACTACCTGGTTCCCAATCGAAGGGAGCCCGGCGAGTTCTACGCCCTGCCCCAGTCGCCCCAGCTTTTCAAGCAGCTCCTGATGCTCGCAGGGATGGATCGTTACTACCAGCTGGTTCGCTGCTTCCGCGACGAGGATCTTCGCGCCAATCGCCAGCCCGAGTTCACCCAGCTGGACGTGGAGATGTCCTTTGCCGGCGAGGAGGAAATCTTTGCACTCATCGAACAGATGCTGGCGCGGCTCTTTGGGGAGCTCTGGGAGATGGAGGTGAAGACGCCCTTTCCCCGCCTGACGTACCACGACGCCATGGACCGATACGGCACGGACAGCCCCGACCTGCGCTACGGCCTGCAACTGCAGGATCTATCGGAAGCGGTGGCAGAGTCCGGGTTCCGGCTCTTCTCGGGCACGGTGAAGGACGGTGGTGTCGTCCGGGGCCTGGTGCTGCCCGGCATGGCGACAGTGAGCCGGTCCCAGCTGGACCGGTGGGAGGAGCAGGTCAAGGAGTGGGGGGCCAGGGGGCTCCTGTGGTTTGCCTGGGATGACGACCCCGGCGTTGGAACCGAGGCTGTGCGCTCCCCGGTGATCCGGCACCTTGCCGATGTCGATGTTCGAAAAATGGCAGGCGAGGCCGGTGCCGGCGAGGGGGACCTGATGCTGGTCCTGGCCGGAGACCGGGACGATGTGAACCGGATGCTCGGTATGCTGCGAATCCGTCTTGCCAGGCAACTGGAGATGATCCCCGACGAAGAGCAGGCGGAGTTTCTCTGGATCACCGAACCCCCCCTGTTCGAGTTAAACGGCGAGGGCGCTCTCACCAGTGTTCACCATCCCTTCACGGCCCCGATGGCAGAAGATGTCGGGCTCCTTGAAGAGGACCCTGCCTCGGTGCGCGGCATTGCTTACGACGTGGTTCTCAACGGCCAGGAGCTGGCTTCCGGTAGTCTTCGGATCCACGAGCGGCAGCTCCAGGAGCAGATCTTCGCGGTCCTCGGGATCGGCCCGGAGGAGCAGCGAGAAAGATTTGGCTTTTTCCTCGATGCCTTCGCCTATGGATTCCCTCCCCACGGAGGGATCGCCTTTGGAATGGATCGCATGGTGATGATTTTGGCCAAGAAACAGACCATACGCGATGTCATAGCCTTTCCCAAGACGACAGCTGCCAGGGACCTTATGACCGGTGCTCCGGCGACGGTGAGCGACGATCAACTGGAGGATCTGCACCTGCGCCTGAGGGGCAAAACCTGAGCTCGCATCTTGCAGCGTGACGGGGCATATGGTATTATAGATCTGCAATTGGGATTGGAATGAACGGATGCTTTGGTGGTATTATCTGACCTGATGCGACGTCATTCGGATTCCATCTGGGATGTGGGTAGGTATTTCGCATTCCTGCGGTGTGCGTGGCTTACCGGATGTTTGACCCAACACCATTACTCCGGGAGCCCGAGCTGTTCGGCGACGGGCATGCCTCCTTTGAGTGGACGTCCAACTCCGAACATAGGGCACCCACCTGTCGAGGGCGGGTTCGAAGCAGGCGGGAGGCACGGCACTGCGGGAGTGCGAGTTTTTTGTGGTTGATGTTCACGGTTCCAGGAGAAGCGGCATCTCTTTTCCGTCCACCGTCAGCTGTGCGGGCCCCCCTACGGTCGGTAGAGGGGGGCAGAAGGCAAACCAACCTCTTTCATGCACCTTGATCTTGCCCCCGAATAGGGGTTCCCCGTTGTCCAGGTGAAGCTCGTAGACGATCTGATCTGCATGTTGTCGAGCCGTTACCCCGACCACTGGTTCGGCCCGGGAGAGCGTTCCCCCCGGCGTGGGGCGGACCACGGTCGTTCCCCCGTCATCGGGGCAGAGGCTTGCGGCCCGAAGGATGAGTGCCACCGCCTCGGCCCGGGTGATGGGGTCGTCCAGCCGCAGGCTTCCGTCGGGATATCCGCGTAGTATGTTCAGCTCCCGGGCTGCCCCGATGTATCCGAGCATGCGTGCATCTTCCCGGTCGCCTGCCAGTGCGATCAGGGCTGCAGCGCGGTCCTCACCGCCTGCCGAACGTGTCGCCATGATCATCGCCTCGGCGCGCGTAAGGGGTTGTTCCGGCGAAAGATGGGTTGATACGCCATTGCCAGACGCAACCAGGTAGCCCGCTGCAGAGGCCATGCGCACGGCTCGGCCCAGCTGGGTGCCTGGGTTGACGTCCTCGAAGGGGTCGCCGAAGATCCAGCCTTCATCGGGCTGGCCGGTCAGGATGAAGGGGGGATTGGCTGCGATGAGGGCGACGATGAAGGTGCCCCTGTCCATGATGGCCCCGGGAGCGAAGGTCATCGGCCCCTGGCCGCGGACAATGTCACCGAGGGATGCGGCCAGGATCTGCCTTTCTGCCCAGTGCCCCTGTATGTCTGTGTATCCCTGCCACAGGACAGTGGGGTCCGGCGTAAGGGGGTCGCTGATGTCCACGTGCCCGGCAAGGGTCGTCTGCCTCGCGCCTTCGATCAGCAGCTGAACGGGCCCGGCGTGGCCGGTGCCGAGGGCGGTGTGTACGATGGCCTGGACCGTCACATGTTCTCCGAAGGTTCCGAGGTTCCGTTGCGTCAGCTCCCGGCTGAAATCCAGGGTCACCCCCTGGGAATCGACGGAAACCCGCAGCAGTTGGGCCTCTCCGAGTGGGTTGGTATCCAGGTTGATGAGCAGCTCCACGGCGCCCCTGACTTGCCCTTCGGGACTCGATGTTTTCGGGATCCACTGGGTGACAGGCAGAAGATGGAGCCCGTCCTCCCAGGTCACCGGGTGATAGACCGTTACTTGTTCCGGTTCAGAGGCGATGCAGGGCGCGGTGGAGCTGATCAATGAAGCCATCAAGAGCACCCATACAGCAATCGTTCGGATCATGGTTCGCATGAATACTTCCCCCCTCAGACAGGTAGTATGCACCGCATCCACTGGAAATATGAGCCTGGAGGATGATCTCTCCTATGAGAGGGTATATGGCCGGGGTTCGTGGAGTTGACCTGCCCCCGGCTTCCCACAACTCTCATGTCGGATCCCTCCGACGGTTGCCATGGAGGCGTTCAAGGGTGATCAGACCATGGCATGATCCCCACATCCGATGACGAGCGAGAACCTGGCATGGCCAGGAACGCGTCGACGAGGAAAGAGTGGGCCTGCTACACGCAACGGGGACATGGAACCGCTGAGTCAGGAGGCTGTGCTCAGAGGTATTAGGGTTCCTGGTAGAAAAAGGAGCCCTCTTAGCGATGAAACGGGGCATCAATTTCCGTAAGAAGTGCAGGAGACTGCCTACATCATCTCGAATTCCCTACATCATCTCGAATGCTTTGAGATGGTCAGAGCGGACATAAATCAAGGAGGTTCAAAAAATGAGAACGCTTGCTCATAGGAAGATCTGCCTCATTCTGGGATTGATCTTGGTCCTGGGGATCGCGGTGACGGCTTGCGGGCCGGCTGCGGGTGAGGAGGAGGAGACGACGCTCAACATCGGTGAGGGCGAAATCACGGCCATTGACCCTCACAAGCAAAGAGACATGCGCACGGGAAGGACGCTTGCCCACGCTTTTGAAAGCCTGGCGCAGTGGAGCGAGGAAGGGGAGCTTATTCCGTGGCTGGCTGAGAGTTGGGACGTCGAAGACAATGGATCTACGTTCATTTTCCATCTTCGGACTGATGTCAAGTTCCATGACGGCACTCAATTTGACGCTGAGGCCGCCAAGTTCAGTCTTGAGAGGGTCCTTGACCCAGATACTGCCAGTCCATCTGCGGGCCAATTGGGCGCTATTGACACCATCAACGTGCTCGATGAGTACACCCTTGAGGTGCTATTGAACGCGCCAAACTTCCTGTTCGTCCATGAGGTTACCGTTGCTGCAACGGGCATGGTCAGTCCCACAGCCGTTCAGGAGCTCGGAGAGGCCTTTGGCGATAAGCCCGTAGGTACAGGTCCCTTCATGCTCGTAAGTCACGAACCGGGTTCCAGGTTGGTGTTGGAAGCTTTCGACGATTACTGGGGGGGACGTCCCAAAATTGATGAAGTCGTTATCCGCATTATCCCTGAGGAAGATTCCCAGGAGATCGAGTTAGAGGCAGGTAACCTGCATATAGCCAACTATCTTACGGCAGATGGAGCGTCTCGTCTTGACGCCCAGGATGGTTACACGCTGATTGGCCGACCCGGCACGAACCAACGCATGTATGCCTTCAACAATGAAGAAGCTCCGATGGACGATGTGCGGGTTCGACAGGCGATCAGTTATGCCATCGATCGAGAAGCCCTGTTGGACGAGGCATTCCTCGGAATGGGGATCCCAGCCACGACAGGAGTTCTGCCCCACAGCTGGAGCCACAACGACGACGTTCGCCCCACGGTATATGACCTGAGTTCAGCCGAGGCACTCCTGGATGAAGCAGGCTGGACCATGACGGCCGACGGTGTTCGTGAGAAGGACGGCGAAAAGCTTCATCTGACCATCTTTACCGGAAGTGAGCGGGAGCGGGTTCGTGCGTCCGAGGTCCTCCAGGCATTCCTGTTAGAGGTGGGAATATCCTCTGAAATCCAGTCGTTCGAATGGGGAACCTACCTGGATCACATGAGAGAGGGAGGCTACCACCTTTCGTTCTGGACGATGAACTTCGCTTCACCTGATCCCAATGCACATTACAACCAGTTCAACTCGGCCCACCATTGGAACGTCATGAACTATCGTGACCCTCGAATGGATGCGTTGCTTGATGCGGGCAGGGCCACAACGGATGAGCAGGAGCGAAAAGACATCTACGACGAGATCCAGGAGATTCTCATCGATGAGGCCGTCGTTGCATGGCTGTTTCACTACCATCATCCCCTTGTAGCCAGGGACACGGTGCAGGACCTTTTCGCAGTGCCATCTGGGTATGCATACTTGCTGCACAACGCTCGCCTTGCTCGGTGACGAGCGATAGCCCGTGATGGGATGCAGGACGGGGATCCGTTCCCCGTCCTGCGAGAGGAGGCTAACTTATGGATGACATTACGATCTCCGCTGTTGCGATGGAATGTGCACACTCGAAGGACGTGAACCTTGCAAAATACCGCACGTTCGTGGCTGACGCTGCAGCGTCCGGTGTTGACTATATCGTGTTCCCCGAGGTCTCCGTCCAGGGATACCTCGTTTCAACGGGTGACAGGGGTTCCGATGCCTCTCGCGCTCAGCTGGAGTATTATCAAGAAGAAGCTGAGCCGATTCCTGGGCCCACAACGGTGGTTCTTCAGGAGCTGGCGGAGGAGCATGACATGTATATCCAGGCAGGCATGGCAGAGCGTGCAGGGCCTGGCCATAGCATCTTATACAATTCCGCTGTTCTGGTGGGGCCAGAGGGCATCGTCGGCGTCTTCCGCAAGTTTCATAACCAGTTTGAATGGCCCTATTTCCGGGCGGGCAACGAACTGCCGGTGTTTCCCACCCCCCTTGGTACGGTTGGTATGTTTATCTGCTACGACCTCTGTTTCCCTGAAGTTCCGAGAGCCTTTGCTGTGCAGGGTGCTCATATCGCCTCCCTGACGACAGCCTGGCCTGTGGCAGGACAGACGGTC
>SKXF01000229.1 GCA_007128555.1 Clostridia bacterium
CCCTGGGACAGAACTCGATGCATATGCCACACGCCTTACACCATTGTTCGTTGATCAGAATCAGGGGGATCTTGCCTTTCCCCCGGGCCTTTGATGGCAAGGCTCTCACTCCCTCCGGGTCTTCTCAAGAAGCCTACTTCGCAATATGTTGATAGATCCGGCATCCGGTTTATAGATGAATTCGATGACCGTCTTGTCATCTTCCAGGCGTTCGACCTCTTTCTTCCTCCCTGGAGATGCAATCAGCGCACCCACCCCGCCCACAAAACGCTCCACCGCATCGGGATCGCGGGAGGTCTGGACCCTCAGGTCGAAGTAGTCCAGGCCCGACAGGGCCATTGACTTCATCACCCTGCGAGCAAACGTTTCCGAAAGACAGAGGAGGCCCACCGGTTCTTCGCGGGGAAGCTGAGCGATGCGAACCATGGTCTCCATCTCCGGATCCAGGGCTATTCCCAGGACCTCGACCCCGGGACCGAGAAGATTCTCCACCTCGTCGAGGTGGAAAAAGGTCGTCACCACGAGGTCAGCTGCCTTCGTGCGGCTCATGAGATCCTCGCTGTTGTGACCGCCGAGCATCTGTGCGATGAGAACGGGCATGACGTGAATCCCCGCACCGAGCTCCAGGGATCGGCTGAAGTAGTCCAGCTGTTCATCGTTGCACTCCAGGAAGGCAACCGTGACTCGCGCCAGCTGGGATCGTCGCTCCTCGACTTGCGCCTTAAACGTGCGCTCAACTGCGGCGAGGTCCAGGCCCAGGTCAACCACCTGGTCCAGCAGGGAGTCGACCAGGAGCTCCAGTCTCTTTTCGGGGCTGTTCAGGTCGGATGTCTGGCCGTCTCTGTGCACAAAAGTACCGCGGCCCTGTTGAGATGAGAGGAGACCGCGGTCCACGAGCTCTTTATAGGCCAGGCTGATGGTGTTGCGGCTGACACCCAGCACTTCTGCCAGGCGCCTTTCGGTGGGGAGTTTGAATCCCTGCTGCCACAGGCCGGATTCAATGAGATGGGCGATCTGATCCCTCAACTGGATATAGAGAGGTATGCCATTATCCCGGTTGAGCCTGAGGGCCATCACCCGCATCCCCCCTGACGCACAATCGATGTGACCGGTGCTCCATTGGTTCATTGGCCTATTCATCCCGACGAGCCAGGTGCAGATTCCAGCGATGATCCCACAGCATACTCCGGATCCGGTGACGCTTGGACCTATGGCCTGTGTCTATGGTCCATTATATTCTCCCCATCCGGGAAGTTACAACACCCATCAGTCGGTTTTCTCCCGGGTTTCAGGTTGTGGGCCGGCAATCGCGTCACGCGTGAACTTAAGGGTCGTGCCCTTGCCTACTTCCAGGACCAGGTCCGAGTCGCCCAGGGACCTGATGATTCCATATATTCCGCCGATGCTCACCACCCTGTCGCCCACTCGCAGGGCATCGAGCATCTCGCGACGCTCCCGGTCCCTTCGCTGCTGCGGCCTGATGAAGATAAAATACATCAGTGCCAGAAGAAACAGCCAGGGCCACATGTTGATCAGTATGTTACCTGTGTCAGCTGGCATCGTCCCATCTCCCTTCCCCATACGTCGGTTGCTGCAGTCCAATAAGTCGCTGCCTCCATGCATCGACGCTATATTCTACCACACTTCTGGGATCCCCACACATCAATGGCACCCTCATCCACCAGCCAATGGTGAAACCAGGAGGATCTCGCAGTCCTTGTCGAGAAGATAATCCCCCGCCCTGCTCTTGCCGCCAATGAGGAAGGTGGCAAAGATGTCTGGGTTGATCTCCAGGTGTTCCTGGAGGAAGTCCCGCAGGGGGACCGGCTCATCGATGTCAAATACATAATCCGTCTTCTTCTCGGGCAGAAGCGATACCGCATGGCCGTGCACCCTGACCTTTATTCGCATCATCCCTCCTCCTCCCAGGAGTTGACTTGTTTCCCTACGTATTATATGCCAGATTGGAATCGTCCTGAAGGGGAACCGGGCCATGCAGCCCCTCAGTCGGGGAGGGTCCGGAGGTTTTCCCCCATGAGAACCGAATAGAGATGGGGAAGGATGTGGTAAGGTGTCCGAGGTACAGGGCTTCGAGGCGTTTCGCAAAAGCATCAACGACAAGATCCTGAAATCAGACAACCGTACGCTCAAGAGGTTCCTCTCCCTCGATGCGGAGGCTTATCGGGAGGGACACCTGTCGGTGCAAACGAAGGAGATGTTGGGACTGGCGGCATCCATGGTGCTGCGCTGCGATGATTGCGTCACCTATCACCTGATCCGTTGTCACGAGGAGGGAACGACCTGGGATGAGTTCTTCGAGGTTTTCGCCGTGGCGTTGGTCGTGGGGGGGTCCATTGTCATTCCTCACCTGAGACGAGCCGTGGCCACCCTGGAAGAGTTGGCCTCCCAGGCGTGAACGGGGTGGCGGGCCTATGCCGTGTCCTCCGGCCACGCCAATCTTGGGGCCCTGGCGCCTGGTAGGTGCGCTCAGGATGTCCCCAGCGGCAGCGATAGGTAGCGGGTCGTCACCGCCAGACATGGCAGGGCGAGCTCCGGCCGTCGTGTCCGGATGCGGCACCGTATCCTGCTCTGCAGCGAGCCTCCGGGCAGACCGACAGGTCTCACCGTCCCCCTCGATGAAAGCCGGGAAGCAAGGTTCAACTCCGGGCCCCCAGTGTCCAAACGGGTCACTGCGCTGCGTCGTGTAAGTATGTAGCTATTCCCAAAGGAATCGCCTGTGTTGTGTCGAACTTCAATTATAAGTACGTACGTCTGTTTGGATCTATCGAAAGAGCTGTTAAGTACGAAGGGAGGCTGATCCCGGTTGAAGCATTCAGAGACAGACAAGGACTGTCACAAAGACAACAGCAAGGACAGGCCCGCTACGTCCGATGGGGACCCTCTTATCGTGGGCATCGGCGCCTCGGCCGGAGGGCTGGCAGCTCTTGAGGCCTTTTTTGCTCACTTGCCCAATGAGGTCGGGAAGAAGATGGCTTTTGTCGTGGTGCAGCACCTTGCCCCCGATTACAGGAGCATCGTGGGAGAACTGATGGAGCCGCATACGACCCTGAGCATCTGCGATATCGCAGATGGGATGCCACTGTTGCCCCACACCATCTACGTCTGTCCTGGCAGCGGAGATCTGACGCTCCAGCAGGGTAGGTTTCGGTTCAAGAAGCGGAGCGCATTCCGGAGCATGCGTTTTCCGATCGATGGGTTTTTCTCCTCCCTGGCACAGGATCAGGGGGATCGCGCTGTCTGCATACTTCTCTCCGGCGGCGGGACCGATGGGACGCAGGGGCTCAGGGCCATCAAGGCCGCAGGAGGGATGACCCTGGTCCAGGACCCGGATTCCGCCGAACACAGGAGTATGCCCCTCAGTGCCATTGCTACCGAGCTTGCAGACCATGTACTACCTCCCGAGAAGATGCCGGGGCCGTTGGCCGACTACCTTCAAAACATCCTGCAGTGCAGATTCGGCCAGGCTGAGCATGCGACGGAGGAAACCGGGCAAGTGCTGCACAGGATTTTTGCCCTGCTCCATGCCCAGACCGGACACAATTTCTCCGGGTACAAGCTCAGCACCATCTCACGCCGCATTGAACGACGCCTCGGTGTCCATCAGATCAAGGGCCTGGATGAGTACCTCCAGTACCTGCATCACAACCCACGGGAGGTGGAGGCTCTCTTTCGCGAAATTCCGGTGGGTGTGACGGCGTTTTTCAGGGACCCCGAGGCCTTTGAAGCCCTGGAAGAGAAGGTGATCCCCGGCCTCTTCGCTGGCAAGAAGGCCTCGGATCCCGTGCGGGTGTGGGTACCCGGCTGTTCCACCGGAGAGGAGGCCTATTCCCTGGCCATCCTACTCAAAGAATATCTCGAGAGATTGAAGCAACCCATCGACGTGCAGATCTTCGCCACGGACATCGACAGCCGGGCGATCGAGCACGCCCGGGTGGGCCTTTATCCGGGTGCCATCACGGCAGACGTTTCAAAGGAGCGGTTGGGGTTTTTCAACCATGACCCTGACCAAGATGCCTTCCAGGTGCAGAAAACCCTCCGGGACATGATCGTCTTCGCTGAGCAAAACGTGGCCGGAGATCCGCCTTTCTCCGGACTGGACCTGATCAGCTGCCGTAACCTCCTGATCTTCATGGATACCGAACTGCAGGGGAGGATATTGCACCTGTTCCACTATGCCCTCAATCCCGAGGGATTCCTCTTTCTTGGCACCTCCGAGACCACCGGGAAGTCTGGCGATCTGTTTGATGCTGTGGATCGCAAGTGGAAGATGTACC
>SKXF01000042.1 GCA_007128555.1 Clostridia bacterium
CGGCACATCTCCGGGCTCCATCACGGGGGGATCGCCGAAACGAACCGCATCCAGATCCTCGATGCCGATCTGGGCGGGATCACCCACGTGCACCGGGGCACCGTGGGCAAGGGGAAACCGCGATGTGATCAGAACCATCTTCGATACCAGGTGTCCCGGAACGGGTCGCATGCTCACGACCAGGTTGCCCCGGAAGGGCCCCGCACGCCTGCACGGGATGCGGGTCTCATACATCGGAACCGTGCGGTTGGCCTCCAGGTGGCGCACCGGCACAGAGGCTCTCACCAGGGCGTCCTCGAACGAAAGGCTGCAACCCAGCAGGAACGCCACCAGGTCGGCTCGCCAGTGCGGCTCGATCGACAGAGGTTCATCGACCAGGTTCCCGTCCCGGTACACGCGGTAGCGGGGAATCTCCCGCAGAAGATCAGCTTCTGCAACGTCTGTGACATCGGATCTTCCGGGTTCTGTGACCTCCAGAATGGGGCACGGCTTGGGATTTCGCTGGCAGAACGTGAAAAAGGAAAGGGCCAGGTGCTCGGGCAGTACGACCAGGTTGGCCTGAACGTGTCCGGGGGCCAGTCCCCCGGTGGGACCCTGCCATTTGCCCCTGGCTATCTCGGCCCTGAGCTGGGTGGGCTCCAACCTGAGCGCCTCTTCAAAGCGCAACATCATTTGATCACCACCGTCCGAGGAGTTGATGGGCAACACGGATGAGAGAGTGGATAGAAGGGCAAGGCTGGCCCCGTCCGGGGCCAGCGGAAACCTAGACCATGATCTCCTGGCCGGGATCGAGTACACACACCTCAACCTCGGGTGACTTCTCCCCCACTAAGCGCACGAAATCATCAGGATCGCCGACCAGGGCCGGGAACGTGCCATAATGCATGGGAACAACCTTCTTCGGCCGCAGCATCTGTACTGCGAAAGAGGCCTGTACGGGGTCCATCACGAACACGCTGCCGATGGGCAGAAGGGCCAGGTCGATATCGTACATGTCCCCGAGCACTTCCATACTGGCAAAAACACCGGTATCTCCGGCATGGTAGATCTTCTTACCGTCCTCCGTCGTCACGATGTAGCCGCACGGAGATCCCCGGTTCGAAGAGTGAAAGGCCTGTACCATGGTAATCTCGATCTCGCCTATGGGCACGGTGCCCCCAATGTTCATCCCGACACCCTCTTTGAGCCCCTCCTTCTTGAGCGAAGCCAGGATCTCGGGTTGAACCGCAGCAGTGACCCCCTTTTTGGATGCCAGGAAAGGGATGTCCTCTCCGATGTGATCAAAGTGATCGTGGGTAATGAGAAGGAGGTCCACATCGCTGAAGCGCTCCAGTTCGTCGGGACAGGCGGGGTTCCCGGTGATCCAGGGATCAATCATAACCCGGGTCCCACCGCTGGTGATGATCTCGAAGGCGGCATGACCGATCCATCGCACCTTATTATCTGCAGGCATTGATCCACACCTCCCAACAAGTAATGTGTCTAGTGGCCTTCAACATTACTCCTTCTAGCCGATTGCTGGGGTATCCTGCCTGACACTGGTTCCCTGGAGGACAATGCCCCGCATACGGAGAATGAATTACTATTCGAGGATTTGAAATCGAGAACGCAAGACCAGGAGGTATGATCTTGAAAAACCGCACGTCCGGACCCTTTCGCATCGATGACGACTGGCTGGGATGCATTGTGGGGCTGCTCATCGTGTTCCTGGTGGGCGTACTCCCGGGACTACTGAACTGAAAGAAGGCATAAACCATGGCGAAAATCCCTCCCCAGAAACACCGAAGCTGGGGCTCCTACCTGCTTCATATTGTTCCTGGCCTCACCCTATGTGTGGCCCTCGGAGCCCTGGCCCGATGGGTTGATGCAAACCTCATACCCGACCAGCTGTTCATCTTCAACTACGTCCTGATCGCCATCCTCCTGGGACTCGCTGCGCGAAACTTCTTCCCCCTGTCCCTCCGAATCTTTGCTGAGGGAATAAATTTTTCCGCAAGAATGTGCCTCTTCATTGGGATTGTCCTCCTGGGAGCCCGGCTGAATCTCGTGGAGATCTTCTCCATCGGTTCTACGGCCCTGGTCATGGTCAGCATATCCATAGCCTTCTGCATACTGATCTGTGGGTGGTTCGCTCGGCGACAGGGTGCAGGAGAACGCTGGGGCCACCTGGTCGGCGTCGGCATCGGTGTCTGTGGTGTGTCGGCCATCATGGCCGTCGCACCGGCCATCCGAGCGCGGGAACGGGAAATCGTCACGGCCATAGGGGCGGCACTGCTCACCGATGTGATGGTTCTGCTGGCCCTGCCCTTTGTGGGTCACGCCCTGGGATGGGGGGACATGCTGGCGGGATTCACCGCTGGCATCGTGCCTTCAAACACCGCCCAGAGTATTGCCATTGGACATGCCTACTCCGAGGGTGCAGGCGCCATTGCCACCATCGTGAAGTCGGCCAGGAATGCGTTGTTGCCCGCTGTTGTGTTGGTCCTCACCTACATCTACACCCGGAGAGGCCTGCCCGTGGGAGAACGGGTCCACCTGGGACTTCTATGGAGCAAGTTCCCGAAGTTCATCGTGGGGCTCATGATCGCGGCGTCCCTGGCCACGCTGGGGCTCATCACGCCCGAGGGGGCGGCCACTGCAGGGACCCTCTCGACATGGTTTTTCGTCACCTGCTTCGTTGCCATAGGAGCAGGCATCGACATCAGCGAACTGAAGGGACAGGACCTGGCCGTCATCGCCTTCGGTTTCCCGATGACCATTATCTTGTGGCTGTACGTCTACGTCTATGGGACGGCCGTCCTGCTGTTCAATTAGGGCATAACTATGGAGGCAAAGGGAAGCTCAACGGAACACAGAAATCACGTGTAGATACTGGAACCGCAGGCGATACCTGCCCCCGGCGCTCGTCCTGGACACCTGTGAACAGGGAGACCAGGGCGACCTTCGCTACGTCTCGACTGACGGCCTATCCAGCCGGTAGCTCAAGATAGAAGGTTGTTCCCTCACCGGGGGTGGAAGTGAACCACATATCCCCACCCAGGTCCGAAACCAGGGCATGGGCTGAGGCCAGCCCTACCCCCGTTCCCTGGTCCTTGGTGGTGAAGAACTGCTCGAAGATGCTCGGCTGGATCTCTTCTGGGATTCCATGGCCGGTGTCCGATATTGCGACCTGTACCCCCTCATGGCACCTGAGTTTTTCTACTGTGAGATCGATTTTCCCGCCGGATGGCATGGCCTCGACTGCGTTCTTGAGTAGATTCAGAAAGACCTGCTGCAGGGCAGCCCGATCGGCCCTGACCGGGGGAAGCCCATCATCAAGGCTGACCTCGATCCGAACATCATTGCGGTCGAGCATGGGTTCCCATAGGTATAGTGCATTTTCGATCACAGAAGCGACAGAAACGGGCTCGCAGTCTCCTTGGTGTGCTCCGATGACCAGGATGTCCTGCAGGTAATTGTTGAGTTCCCTGGAGGCCTCAATGATGTGCTCGAATCTCTCCTGGCATTTCGCGCTCTCTGGAGCGGTGATCTTCCCCAATTGAGCCGTCGCCGTTATGGTAGCCAGGGGGTTCTTGATGTCATGAACAATCACCGTGGCTAATTCCCCAAAGGCGGCCAATCGAGTGGATTGGGCGAGCTCACTCGCCAGACGCTGCACCCTTTCACCCATCTGGGCAGATCGACGAAACAGCGGGGTGAACTCAACAGGGAAAGGGCGATCGACCACGGCTTCAGGAACGGCTTCCTGAGAGTTCAGGGACGAAGGGCTCGCGAGGCGATCCATTTCTTCAGCAAGGGCTGTCGTTGACCGGGCAATCTCCCGAGAAACGAAGCGCAGCAATATCATGACACTCGTGATGGCGAGCAAGAAGATCGGCAGTATCCGGCTGAACGCCTGCGCCACCCTGCCGTGGTAGACTTCAATGGGAATGCTGGCCCAGGTATGGCCCACCGGCTGCCCCTGCCAGTACACCAACCGGGCATACCGGGCAACGTGGCCCCGAAAGACTTCGGATGTGTGCCGCTGGATCGGGACCTCAGAATACAGAAGAGCAGATGGGTGATCGGGTTCCAGCGCAACACCCAGCGTGTGACCCATCTCATCCCAGGGAGATGTGGCCACGACGGCCTGGAGTTGCTTCGAGTAGTAGCCCAGCGCAACAGCGTCAAACCCATCGATTCGCGGCGCCAAGAGGGGCTGCAGGAGCGTGTTAATGGCATAAACCCGCTCTTGCCGATTCAGCGATTCATCCGTCTCAATTTCAAGGACCCG
>SKXF01000313.1 GCA_007128555.1 Clostridia bacterium
ACTCAAGCTCCGTAACCGCCCATGTGGGCGCGCTCCAGCCCCAGGACAATGCGCATCGCTGTAGCCAGGGCGCCAATGTAGGCTCCAATCAGAATCCCACGGAAGACCGCGGCCACGGGAATATCCTGCATCCAGCGAGCCACGAGGCCCCAACCGTTGATCATGACGTCCCCGATGGGTGCCATGCCCAGCATGGTTATGACCGCGCAGATCATCAGGACCGTCGCCTCACGGGTACGGACACGGAAGACCCTGTATGCGGCACTCGTTATATAAAAGGCGATGGTGCCGAACAGGGCGGACCCCACGGGCGTGATGTACGCATCGTAAATCCACCGCGCCGTCTCACCCTCGACCGTCTCATACAGGGTAAGGGCGATATAGAAATACATGCTCACCAGGAGCACCAGGCTGTACGGCCAGTCAGGTCTCCGCCTCTGTACGTTCTTGCCGTGAAGGCGGGTCAGGTTGACCACACCGACGGCACAGGCGAAGGCAGCACTGATGATATTCCAGTTCTCGGCGATCTCATCCAGTCCCCATAAGCGACCAAGATGGAAGTAGTTGGAGAAAATCACCACGAGACCGAAGATAGTGGTTATGAGAAGCGGCATTTCCTTGCGCAAGCTCTACACCTCCTTAATGCCACTCAACAAGCCTCGTCAATAATAATGTGGACAACACCATCAGAACGTGCGCATGAAGCGTGTCAGTGCGTTCGTGTCCGGATCGATCTGCTGAATGATCGTGCCGATGATGATTATGGCGAAGATGATGATACGGGTCAGGTCCTGCCCCACCACCGTACCCCGGAGAACAGGCTCCCGGGACAGGTATGCGCTGGCGGCATACATCTCCTCACCAATGAGAGTGTAGTCTGCCGCCGCCATGAAGAAGGGCAGCTGAGCCGTGTTGGCCGTGGCACCAATCTGGACAGCGCCGATATGGCTGGCAACCTCGAGCATCATCATGGACTCTGCGAAGAAAGCGCCGTACATGATGTTGGCGGCCGGCCTCTCCCGCTTGAGAATGCCCAGGACACCTGCGGTGTAGGCAAACTGGAACCCGGAAATATACCGACAGTCATCAGGGTTGTGGGCATCAGGACGGCCCGCCTCCAGGTACGCCTGCTTGATGATCTCCTCGTTCACCGCGTGCACGATGTAGTTCCGGTTCGTCTGGATCAACCGGGTGTCGTACTGGGCACAGGTCTTGGCCACGTAGCTCAGCATGGCAAAGGAAGCGATGGTCTGTTCATTCTCCACGGCGGAAATGCCCGGGGAATAGTGAACCGGTCGACCCATCTCGGTTGCCCTGCCAACTGCCTCGTCGACGGCATCCAATCCGGCGATCTTGCGGATCTCCGGGATCGGCTGCCCCGCCCTCGCCCGGCTGATCATGTAGTAGACCAGCGCGACGAAAAGAACCACGAATAGGAAGGGAGCTACCTCGCCCTGTGCAAAGATCCCCCAGGTCGGCGGCGGAATCTCAGCCAGTATCCATAGCGCGTTCAACAAGTCAATTCACCTCCTCAATTGGTGTAAGTACCGGGAAGGCAACCCGGTTGGTCTTCCCTGACAGCCGATAATCACCATCAAGGGGACCCTACTAAGTACTATTCGACGCACGCCAAAGGATTCCTTCTCCTTATCAGGGCAATTTTCTGGATCAAAGGAGGATTATAATCCGTGCGGTAAGGTGACCTGAAACGGTATCTCAAAGGGACGGCGAAGGTTCTTGCGATCCGTGAAGCAAAGGCACTGACCGATCCGGGTAATCATCGGGCCTCGACGGCAGATATCCCACTCAGCCGGCAGTCATTCCACGATCCCTGGGGGGCAAATCGGAGCTCCACGGAGACCTACTCCCGCTCTACAGCGACGGGCTCCAGGTACTGGGACACAATCTCGATGACCCGACGCTGGGTGGGTTCGTCCTCATTGAAGAAAAGGACATTGCCGCGCAGGATCCATCCGCGAACGGTGCGTCGATTGAAGTACAGCTGAACCGCATCGGGGTAGACCTCGTAACCGGTGAATCTCAACCATGTGTTTTTGTCTCGGGCCACCCAGTTGATCAGCCGAACCCCTTTACGTGTCAACACGTAATGGGTGGGGAAGATGTACGTGGCCGAAAACAGGGCTGTAAACACAATGCTGAGAACAACTCCGATGGTCCCGAAGAGAAAATAGGCAACCAGGTAGGCAAGGATCAGGATGATGATGAGCCGGGTGGTGACATCTCGCTTGGTCTGCAAAGGATGCACATCCCACTCCAGCAGGATCTCATCATCGGTATCGAACAGGAGGTTCGCCTGCCGTTTGATCTCCTCCTCGCTGAGGATCTCTCCCTTGTTTGGCTCACCTTTATCGGTCAACGTTACACCTCCCCCACAAAAGCCTATGTTTGCTCACCACTTCAACAGCGATGCACCATGATCCTCTATTGTGACAGGTATTCCAGAGCGACAGCCGCCATCACTGACATGCCTGTCGAAAGAGCCGATTCGTCGATATCAAAACGGGGATTGTGCCCCGGATACAGGCCCAACCCCTTCGCCTCGTCGCGAACCCCCAGCCGGAAGAAGCAACCGGGCGCCTCCGAGGCGAAGTAGCCAAAGTCCTCGGCACCAAGGCTGGCCTCTCCCAACTGGATCACACTCTCGTCGCCCACCACCCGCTGACCCACCTCGGAAACGAGCTGCGCCATGGCAGGATCATTCTCCAGGGGAGGATACCCGAAGCTGTACTGCAGCTCGTAGTCGGCCCTCATCGACTCCGTCACACCTTTGACAATCCGTTCGATTCTCTCGGGCAACGCCTCCCGGATCTCCGGTGTCAGGGCCCGAACCGTCGCCTCCATGTCCACCCTGGGCGCGATGACATTGGACCGGAATCCGCCGTTGATCGTGCCCACGGTGATGACCGCCGATTCCGTCGGACCGGTCTCCCTGCTGACCACCGTCTGCAACGCTGTGACCACGTACGCCGCGACCACCACGCTGTCCACGGTCTGCTCTGGGTGGGCTCCGTGTCCCCCCTGTCCCAGTATCGCTATGCGGGCCCCGTCAGCTGAAGCACTGCTGACTCCCTCCTTCACGGCGATCTGCCCCGTCGGCAGGTCGGTGTGGACGTGGAGTCCAAAGACCCCATCCACATCAGGGTTCCTCATCGCACCGTCGGCGATCATGGGTTCCGCGCCCCCGGGTCCCTCCTCCGCCGGCTGGAACAGAAACTTAACGTTTCCTGCCAGTTTCTCTCCCCCTGAAGTAATCTCGGAAAGCAGCCGGGCCGTCCCCAACAGGTTGGCCGTGTGGGCATCATGTCCGCAGGCGTGCATCTTACCTGGGACCTTCGAAGCGTATTCTGCGTCACTGTCCTGTTCGATGGGCAGGGCATCCATATCAGCCCTCAGAGCCACCGTCTTGCCTGGGGCCGATCCCCGCAGAAGGCCCACGACCCCGGTCCCGCCAACCCCGGTGCACACCTCGAGACCCAGATCGCCCAGGTAACGAGCGACGGTCTCGGCCGTCTCAAACTCCTCCATGCCCAGCTCAGGATTCATGTGAAATTGCCGGCGCAACTGTACCACCTCGGGCAGGATGGCCTCCGCCCGGTTCCTGATATCATCAACGGAAGATCTCATTTTCTCTCTCCTCTCATCGTCTCGAACAGGAAGCCAACATGATCATGGCCCGCAGGGCCACAAAAGCTGACCTGGCATCCTGCGCCTCGTAGGCTACCTCCAGGAACCCTTCCCTGTGAGAGCCCGGCAACATCGCGGCAAGATCCGCCATGGCCGTATCCGACACGGCGAGGGAAATCCGCACCGGCGCCTCGACATTCAGGGGAGAAAAGCCTCCCTCTCTGGCCTTTGTCACCGCGGACATCATGCCGTCCCGTATCGCCTCCCGGGCTTTCTCCGGTGACATGCACAGGGCCGCGTAACGTCCCACCGCCTCCTTCACTGCAACGGTCACCACGCCGGGAACCAGTTCCTGCACCTGCCGACAGACATCTGAATCACCCGAGAGGAAAGCGAGCGGGACACCGTGGTGTCCGGCGAGGGCCGCGTTCAGCCCCGTCTCTCCCACCTCGCGGCCATTCATATGCACCCGGCAGACCACCCCCCCGGAGATGGTATGGTTCAGCACCCCCTGGGTGCCAGCCCTTGCGTGGTAACCCACGAAGCCACAAACATCGAACCCGGCTGGATGGTCAATGCCCTCCATCATCCCCAGGATTTTGGGCGATCCCGTCATGAGACGGGCCTC
>SKXF01000322.1 GCA_007128555.1 Clostridia bacterium
GGCAGTCATTGACCGGTTCCCGGGTCAGAAGTGAACTGCAGATACTCCACCACGTCATCATGGCGCCGCGATGAAAGAAACACGAACTGGCTGTCCGAAGATCTCCCCCAGCCCCCAACCCAGGGGCGTTGACTCACGCAAGGGAATCCCTGCTCCGCCATCTGCAGCTCCTGTTGTGCGTGGCCGCTTCAACCCGCAGCCCTACTGGTCCAGGGATCTCCGCAGGGCATAAGCCAGGTCTCGCACAGCGTCCGTGCCCCCAGCGGCTTTCCTGACCAGGGCGCTTCCGACGATGAACCCATCGGCTACGGAGCTGATGGCACGAGCCTGGTCTGGGTTCGAGATCCCGAAGCCGACCACGAGCGGCTTGTCGGTCCGGGATCGGAGACGGGCGAGGAGAAGGGGCAAGGAGTCGGGCAACGCATCCCGGGCCCCAGTTACGCCCGTGACGGAAACGACGTAGATGAAGCCCGTCGACCCTTCGACGGCCAGGGCGATGCGAGATTCGCTGGCGTTGGGCGTGACAAATCCGACCAGGGCCAGCCCCGCGGACGTTGTCGGCCCTTCCAGGAGCGAACGCTCCTCGGGTGGAAGATCCGGGATGATGAAACCATCGATCCCGGCGGTGTGGGCATCGACGACGAAACGCTCCGGCCCGTACGCGAGGATCGGGTTGAGGTAACCCATGAGGAGCATGGGCTGTCCGATACCCCGACGTCGCAACTCCGCGACAGCCTCAATGCAGTGATGCACGGTAATGCCGTTGTTCAACGCCCGGGTGGTCGCAGCCTGGATCGTCGGGCCATCGGCCAGGGGATCGCTAAAGGGCATCCCGATCTCGAAGGCATCCGCGCCCGCCTGGGACAGGGCCTCCACGGCCGCAATGGACGCCTCGTAGTCCGGGTAGCCGATGGGGAAGTACGGGAGAAAGGCGGCCCGACCCGCCTGCCGGGCCCGGGCGAAGACCTCGGACAGCGCATCGATGCCTGTAAGGGGGCGGTCGCTCGTCATGTCTGCTCACCCACTTCCTCCATGATGGTGTCCAGGTCCTTGTCGCCCCGCCCAGACAGGTTCACCAGTATCTTCGAATCCGAGCCCATGCCTGGAGCCCGCTTCATGGCCTCGGCCACGGCGTGGGAGCTCTCAAGGGCAGGGATGATCCCCTCTGTGCGGCAGAGGACCTGGAAGGCGGCCAGGGCTTCCTCGTCGGTGGCCGTCGTGTAGATTGCCCGCCCCATACTCCTGAGGTTGGCGTGTTCCGGACCCACCGAGGCGTAGTCGAGCCCGGCAGAGATGCTGTGGGTATCGAGGATCTGGCCATCGGCATCCTGCATGACATAGGAACGAGTACCGTGGAGTACCCCGGGACGTCCGAGAACTGGGTCAGAGAAACGGGCTGCGTGCTGCTCAGTATCCAGGCCGCGCCCACCGGCCTCCACCCCCACCAGCTCCGTGGGATCGTCAAGAAAGGCATAGAAGAGCCCGATGGCATTGCTCCCCCCACCGACGCAGGCTATGCACGTATCTGGGAGCTGACCGGCCTGCGATAGCATTTGCTCCCGCGCCTCATCGCCGATGACGCGCTGAAACTCCCGCACCATGGTGGGATAGGGATGGGGCCCGAGGACAGAGCCCAGGAGGTAGAAGGTATCTCCGACGTTGGTCACCCAGTCGCGGATCGCCTCATTAATGGCGTCCTTCAGTGTTCTGCTGCCACTGTGCACCGGGGTAACCTCTGCGCCCAGAAGCCGCATTCGGTGGACGTTGGGCCTCTGTCGCTTCATGTCCACAGTTCCCATGTAGATCCGGCACTGCAGACCCAGAAGGGCCGCCACCGTGGCCGTGGCCACCCCATGCTGTCCTGCACCCGTCTCAGCAATGATCCGTCCCTTCCCCATCCGCCGAGCAAGGAGTCCCTGTCCGAGGGCGTTGTTGATCTTGTGGGCTCCGGTGTGGGCGAGGTCTTCTCGCTTGAGATAGATCTGCGCGCCACCGAGTTGATCAGATAGCCGAGATGCGTAGGACAGGGCGGTCGGACGTCCACAGTAGGACCGGGCCAGGCCACGCAGCTCCCCGAGAAACACCGGGTCGCCCAGAGCCTCGTCAAAGCTGTCTGTGAGCTGATCCAGAGCCGGCACCAGGGTTTCCGGCACGAAGCGGCCGCCGAAGTCTCCGAAGTACCCGCGTTCATCGGGAAGAGATAGGTATCCATCCCTCCGGTGATTATCCAACGTCATCACTCCCATTCCCTCGGCGAACCGCCCTAACGAAGGCGCGGACGAGCGCCATGTTCTTCACGCCGGGCCTGTCGCCCTCGACGCCGCTTGCGACATCCACTCCCCATGGGCGAACCGACCGAACGCGGTCGGCCACGTTTCCGGGCCTGAGCCCACCAGCGAGCATGAGACGTGGGATGCCCTCAACGGCTGATCGCGCCATGGTGAGATCAACGGTGGTGCCCGTGCCCCCGTAAAGGGACCCATGGTGGGCATCGAGCAGCGCCCCGGGAAGATCCGATCGTTCCAGCAGGTACGGTCCCTCGGCGATGAAATCCTCGAGCTCGCCGGGGCCCCGGGGTCGCAGGGCCCTGTACGCATGCCCTCGAAGGAGGACAACCCACTCAGGCGGCTCATCTCCGTTCAGTTGCGCCGCATCCAGGCCGAGGTCGCTGATCGTCTCCAGGATCCTCTCGGGCCTCTCGTTCACAAAGACCCCCACCAGGGGCCTCGAGGCCGTATCCGGTTCACCCCGCAGCGTATCGACAATGTCCCGGGCTCGCTCCAGGGTCACATAGCGAGCGCTCCCGGGATAGAAGTTGAGGCCTATCAGGTCTGCACCCGCCCGGGCGCATTCCAGGGCGTTCTTCGCCTCTGTCACACCGCACACCTTGATCCGGATCACGGCGACGGTCCCTCACCTTCCAGGAGCTCTCGCAGGGCATCAGCAGGATCGAGGGCCCGGACCAATCGTTCTCCGACCAGGATCGCACTCGCTCCGGCCCGGGCCATCCGGGCCGCATCCGCCGCGGTGTGAATACCGCTCTCGGCAACCAGGATGGCATCGCCCGGGGCTAAGGGTGCCACCGTCTCGAAAACCTCGAGGTTGACGGAGAAGTCCCGCAGGTTGCGGTTGTTGATCCCGATGAGATCCGCCTGCACCCCGATGGCCCGATCCATCTCTGCAGGCTCGTGAACCTCCACCAGGGCCTGCATTCCCAGGTGATGTGTCAGCTCCCGCAATTCAGCAAGCATCTTATCGGAAAGGATGGCAGCGATGAGCAATACGGCATCAGCACCAGCTGCCCGGGCCCGGTAGACCTGGTATGGTGAAAAAATGAAGTCCTTACACAGGATGGGCAGCGACACCGTCTCCCGGACCCGTTCCAGGTCCTCGTAGCTTCCGAGGAAGTGGTCATGCTCTGTGAGCACCGATATGGCAGACGCTCCCCCGTCGACGTATGCCCGGGCCAGGACCTCGGGGTTGAGAGCATCGGAGAATACGCCGCGGGAGGGCGAGCCCCTCTTGATTTCCGCGATGATGGACAGCCGACAGCCCGACAGGCCCTCGATCATACTGGGCCCCCGGGCCGCATCCAGGGCCATTCTCCGCACCCTGGCCAGGGGGAGAAGCCGCTGCTCCTGCTCCACCCGCGCCACCCTTGTGCTGACGATCCTGTCCAGGCGTGCGCTCTTCATCTTCCCCCCCACCTGCCATCGGTCTTCGAAAGGTCGTTGCTCATCTCGACCAGCAGGTCCAACTTGGCAACGGCCCTTCCGCTCCCAATGGACTCCCGGGCCACCTCCAGGCCCTCACGGATATCCGCGACTGCGCCTCCAGCGACCAGGGCCGCGGCCGTGTTGAACAGAACCACGTCCCGCCTGGCTCCGTTTTCGGTTGCCGAGAGCACGCCCCGAAGGATCCGTGCGCTGGTTGGGGGATCACCGCCCTGGAGGTCAGAGATGTGAGCTCTCTCAAGATCAAAGTCCAGGGGGCTCAGGTCATAGGTGTGCACATCTCCATTCCGGTAGTGGCTGACCCGGTTCGGTCCCGTGGTCGTCAGTTCATCCATGTTGCCATAGCCACAAACGACCATGGCCTCCCTGGACCCGAGGAGCCCCAGGATCCCGGCGAGGAAGTCTGTCAGGTCTGGCGCAAAGACTCCCGTCAACTGACGATTGGAACCGGCGGGATTGGTCAGGGGACCCAGGATGTTGAAAATGGTCCTTACACCGATGTGCCGCCGTGTGTCCAC
>SKXF01000145.1 GCA_007128555.1 Clostridia bacterium
CCCGGCCGCCAGTCGATGGCTATCATACCCCAATCCCACTCGATGCTGCACAGCCGCCCGGCCCACCAGAGCCTGGGCCAGCGCGTAATCCCCCCATGTCGTAATTTTGAAATTTCTCTCATCCCCTGGCACAGCAAACACCGGATGCCCCGCTGCCTCCACGATGGAGGCATCGTCGGTAAAATTGGCATCCTCCTTCGCCACCATCAAGGAACGGTAAACCTCTACTAGTAAACTATGCGAAAAGACCTGCGGAGTTTGCACACTTCGCAAAACATCTCTGCTGATTGTGCGCTCAACCCGTTCCAGGGCGTCGTCATCCTCGGCGCAGCAAACCCTTTTAATGGTATCGGCCAGGGGCAGAGCTGGAACAGCGGCTCCATGGGCATGGGCAGCGTCAAGCACCCGGTGAATGAGATCGATACTCACGAGTGGGCGAGCCACATCATGGATGGCTACCAGGCCACTCGGATCTCCCGAGAGGGCACACAGCCCATTGTGGACGGATTCCACCCTGCTATCTCCCCCCGCGACCACCTGGGGAAGTGGCCTGAAGGTGTGACTGAGCTCCCGGATCACAGGGTGGAGTTCCTCCCTGGCAACAATGACGACCTCGGTAGCCCTCTGACATGCCTCCACTCGCTCCAGGCAATGCACAAGAAGCGGCCGACCGCCCACGGGAAGAAGCGCCTTGTCAACTCCACCCATGCGCACTCCCCGTCCGGCGGCGGCCAGGATGACGGAAACACTCATCTGCTCATTACCTCTTTCTTCACGGTGCAGCATTGGCCAGATCATGCGGCCGGGCAAAAATCATTCTGCCGGCCGATGTCTGCAGTACACTGGTCACAGCAACCGAGATCTCCTCGCCAATGTGGGATCTACCATGATCGACCACGACCATCGTGCCATCGTCGAGATACCCCACGCCCTGTCCTGGCTCCTTGCCCTCCTTGATCAGGCGAATAGCCATCTCCTCGCCTGGAATGACCATGGGCTTCAAGGCGTTTGCCAGGTCGTTGATGTTGAGCACGCTAACCCCCTGCAGCACGGCAACCTTGTTCAGGTTGTAATCATTGGTGACAATCTTGCCGCCCAGATCCCGCGCTACCTGCAACAGCTGTGCATCGACTTCGCTGTCGATCAGAGTCTCAGGGCGGTAGATGACGACCTCGACATCCAGGTCCTTCTGAATGGTGTTGAGGATATCCAGGCCTCGTCGGCCCCGGCTTCGACGGATAGCATCCGATGAATCAGCGATATGCTGAACCTCCTCGAGGACAAACTGAGGAATCACAAGCGGACCGTCGAGAAAACCTGAACGGCAGACATCTGCAATGCGACCATCAATGATGGCACTGCTGTCGACGACCTTCGGCACCCCGGAGAATGCTTCGGAGGCATCGTCATCGTCAGAGCCACGGGTCGTAAAGATATCAGTACTGGAGCGAACCGCCTTGCCCCAGGAGACCAGATCAGGCTTCTTGTTCACGGCCACGACCCATCCCAGGTATCCAAATATGATCGCAGCGGCAGTCGCTACAATACCGCCAATCACCGGCACCCCGGACAACGCGGCTCCTAGTAAATTCGCAATTATGAGGCCGAATATAAGTCCAACTACACCAACGAGTATGTCGCTCAGAGGGACATTCGCCAGGCGTCTCTCCATCCACCGCCCCATGGCCATAATCCCCCTGACAATCCCGGGAGCGACTACGGACAGCACCAGGGTTCCCAGAATCCCCGCCAGGATCACGGCAAAGATGGCCTGGGGAAGGTGAAGCACCATGCCCAGCAACTCCTCGGTCGAGCCCAGCCCGAAAAAGCCGGTCACTACACCAATAATGAAGCCCATGATGGCGAGCCACATGCGGATTTGAGCCGGGACAATAAAGACGGGAGCACCCTTTCTCTCAACAAGTTCATCAATTTCATCCATTTTAGTCCACCTCCAAACTCAATATCATGACAGCATTTATTATACCCAGAGGATGGCAATTGGTATTCACTCCGACCGGAGACCTGTTTACAAAGGTCATTAGCTAAACACTACCATCACGAATACGCAATGTCCATGTGGACAACCGACACAACCAAAATATACCACATAACTCCGCCGTCGTTCAAGTCGGCACCAGCACCAGCTCCCAAAACTTTGACAAGACCACGGCCCACAAGATATAATTATCGGCAGCCGCACTGCTGATATCAGTGGTACTCATTCGAGAATCAGGGAACGGTGGTAGAACCATGAAAGATCTCCTCAGTGACGACTTTCAGAAAACCGTATCTGAATGCACGATAAGGCACAGAAGCATCCTTGACATTCTCGCGAAGCATCAGGAAGCTGCAGGCCGAGTCAACAGGGCCGTGTGCAAAGCCGCAACCAGCTGCGGTTGCATCGCGATCCAGGCACACAAGCCGGAAATACCCGAGGATATCTCTCTGCAACAGCTCCCCCAGTTCATGAGCAGCCACATCCAGGGAGAATTGTGCGAGGACTGCGAGGAAACCCTTGAGGCCGAGATCGGATTGCACTTCTTCTACCTCGCAGCCCTGTGCAACACCTTCGACCTGAAGATCAATGACATAATGCTCAAAGAGCGTGTGAAACTGCTTGCACTGGGAGTCTTCAACATGTCGTAGCAGGCAGCCAGGATAAGGATAGATTCTTCATGGGAATCCGGATTCCTGCGTCGTGTCCTGCTCCCGCCGTACATATGGCCCCTGGAAGCATGTGCTTCCAGGGGCCTCTTTGTGTCACTCGTCGTCCTGCTCGTCACGGGCATTTTCGTCGACTGTCTCATCTGGATCAGGCACCGCGATGGAATCTGCCTCAAGACCCTCCTCTTCGGCACGGTCCTTGCTGAGGAGCACCAGTCGATTGTCGCTGGCGTCCACCACCACTTCCTCACCGGCCTTAAACCTACCTTCCAGCAAAGCATCAGACAGGGGATCTTCGAGGAATCTCACGATGGCTCGCCGCAGAGGCCTTGCGCCAAATACCGGATCATACCCCTCATCGAGAAGGACCTGTCTAGCCTCCTGAGTCAGTGACAGCTGAACCCGCTCCCCCACGCGCTCCGCGACCTCAACGAGCATCAGGTCCAGGATGCTGTGAAGGTCGCCCTCGTTAAGCGCCCGGAAGACGATCGTATCGTCCACGCGATTGAGAAACTCCGGCCTGAAGGTCCTCTTCACTTCCTCCATGATCTTGTCTTTCATTGAGTCATAATCGATACCCTTGTCCTCCTCGACCCGGAAACCGACAGAGGTCTCTCGCCTGATCAGTTCTGCTCCCACATTGGAGGTCATGATGATGACCGTGTTGCGGAAATCAATCGAACGGCCCCTGGCTTCCGTGAGGCGCCCCTCTTCCAGTACCTGAAGAAGGGTGTTGAAGACCTCGGGATGGGCCTTTTCAATCTCATCAAAGAGCACGACACTGTAGGGTTGACGCCGGACCGCCTCGGTGAGCTGTCCGCCTTCCTCGTAGCCGACGTATCCCGGAGGTGCCCCAAAAAGACGAGATACCGTATGTCGTTCCATGTACTCTGACATGTCGAGCACGATCAGGGCATCCTCATCACCAAACAGGGCATCCGCCAGTGCCTTACTGAGCTCTGTCTTGCCCACACCTGTCGGTCCGAGGAAGATGAAGGAACCGATGGGCCTCTTGGGATCCTTCAATCCCGCACGGCCTCGCCTTACCGCCTTCGCCACGGCCGTCACGGCCTCGTCCTGGGAAATGATACGCTGGTGCAGAACACCTTCGAGATTCATCAGCCTCTCCGTCTCTGTCTCAGTGAGTTTCACTACTGGGATGCCGGTCCAGTCAGAGACGATCGTGGCAATGTCCTCCTCGTTGACGACGCGCTTGCTGACCATCTGTTCCTTTTCCCATTTCTGCTTCTCCTCGTCGAGCCGTTCTCTCATCCTTCGTTCCTGATCCCTCAACTCGGCCGCCTTCTCGAACTCTTGCCCCCGCACGGCCGCCTCTTTCTCCGTGCGCAGATCCTGCAACTCTTCTTCCAACTCCTTGATCTCAGGGGGGGCTACATAGGCATCGAGCCGAACGCTAGATGCAGCCTCATCCATGAGATCCACCGCTTTGTCGGGCAGGAACCGATCGGTGATGTACCGGTCGCCCAAGTAGGCTGCTGATTCAAGCGCAGCATCTGTGATCTCCACTCGATGATGCGCCTCGTACTTGTCCCTGAGGCCCCGCAAGATCGC
>SKXF01000409.1 GCA_007128555.1 Clostridia bacterium
CCTCCTATGAGTTGACAGAAACCCCCAGTTCCTCCAGCACTCCAAGCACAAAATCCCGATCCCGCGAGGTCTCTTCGCAGAGGAACTCCACTTCCCTGGCTCCGAGGGTATCGAGATTGCTGTTCTTCACGGCATTTCGAATGAGAGACGTGCGCATGCGGTCCATGGAGAAGTCTCGCGGCTTGATCTGGTCCGGACGTTCGGGGATGACAATGCGCTCTCCGGGAACGTTCTCGGAGGGATCACCGCGCCTGACCTCTACCCCGTTATCGCGGGCGAAGGTGAGCTGCGCCGTGGGATGCTTGCCTGCGCCTGTGTATTCTGTCTCCTGAACCACGAGGATCTGATCCTGGTCCATCTCCTGGGCGACCGCCATGGCGGCTGCGAGGGAAGTGTTGCCCGCCGGGCCTCTTTCTATGCCCTCAAGGACTGCGAGGAGCTCGGTCACGTAGAAGACCTCGCCCTGGTGCAAGAGAACATACCGATCCATGTAACGGAGCGACCTTGCTGCATTCCGCGGAACATCCGCCCGGTCCGGCCAGGTGGCGAAGGGAACGCCAAAACCCGTGTGACCCGTGGTGAAGGACTTGCGGTTGAAATCCTCGTCGCTGGCCATGTGAAGTCCGCTGAGATCCACGCTGGCACCCACCATCTGGGTGTCATGACAGCCGGCCTTCCGCACTCCGCGGGCCGTACCCGTCATGTTCCCCCCACCAGCGTGGGTCACGACGACAACGTCGGGGTCACGACCGCAACGCTCTCTAACCTGTTCCGCCAGCTCGTATCCCAGGGTCTCAATCCCGGCTATGCCATACGGGGTGTACAGGGAAGCGTTGAAATAGCCCGTTTCTTCAAGAAGAAGAAGCATCACGTAGAAGAGCTCCGGCCCCACGGTGAGCTGCACGACCTCGGCTCCAAGGGCCTCGCATTTTCTGCCCTTCTCCATGATCTCGGGCTGTCCCACCATGCGGCTGTCGAAGAGCTCCTGGACGATGATGCAGTTCAGTCCCTGCATGCACGCCTGTGATGCGACGGCTGCCCCGTAGTTGCCACTGGTTGCGGCGATGACTCCCTTGTATCCCTGTTTCTTGGCCTGGTAAACACTCAGGGCTGCACGGCGGGCCTTGAAACTGCCCGAGGGATTAGCCGCCTCATCCTTAACAAAGATCCGCCCCCCCTTGCCCGGGGGAGAGATGCTCCGCACCATGCGCGTGATGTTGCGCAGTTCGAGTAGAGGCGTGTCACCCACGCCCGTCATGCGTTGAACCGCCCTAACCTCATCCAGATCATATCCGGTCTCCCGCATCATGCCCTCATAATCGAAGGCCATGGGTCCCTGGTCAAACCTCGTGTAGTCGAGTCCGAGGGCCTTCTCCATGATCTGAGGCCTACGGCTCATTACCGCATCATACGATGTATCGCGCGGTGTCATTTGCCCTCACCCCCCTCGGAATCCAGGATGTCGTGTAGCATCTGGCGCGCCTCGCGGCCCACACTGATCAGCTCGACGACGGGGCGACCAAAATCGTGTTCATACGCTGGATCCAGATCTACGAGTTTCCCGCGGACTGACCGCCCAATAATGGTCTCCACCGTTATGTCTTCGCCCAGGTCTGCCTCTTCTGTGGCAAAACCCTTGACCCGCATGATCAGAGGCACCTTCTGGGTGTCTTCGGGAACCTGGGCTGCCCGCTCGCCCGCTTCAAGGACGACCTCCTCGATCTGCACCCAGGCACCCACAACTGCTCTCGTGGTCATCATTCCTGCCTCCTCTCACATGCTAAGCCTTGCGCAATGCCTCCACGGTCTCCCGCACGTCACCCAGGACGGCCCGGGGCAACGGCAGGTCTGCCATGGTCGTCATTCCGGCCGGTGCAGCAAGCACCGGAGCGATCATGTTAACGGCGAGGGCGATGGTGCCGATTCCACCCGGAATTTCAGGTTTGATCCCCAGGGAGATCGACGGGACACCCTCAATTTCTATGTAGTCACCCGTGTCGATACCGGCAGCCGTGGGCTGTATCTGCTGGGGATGCTCGAGCACGATGGCGGCTTCACCGTTGATGTATCCTATGGCAGTATGGTTGCAGCCGGCAACCATACCAGCCTCCACGGTGATATGCTCGCCCCTTCGCTGCTCATTGGCCATGATGGGCTTTCTCTGCTGCTCGATCTTGTCCAGCTTCCAGCCCAGGGCATAGGCAATCATGTGCATGGACTCGACAAAGCCCACATGACCCACGATGGTGCCGTCTTCCAGGCCCTTCTCGAAGTCCTCCAGCGTTGTGCCAACACCCTGCGTCCGCATGACCGTGGGCCCGAAGGGAGAAAGATCATTAACTCGCCTGGCCTTGATGCCCGTCACATCCGTGCAGGCAGCTGTCAGCGCAATGATCAATCCGTCGAGGATGAAGCCGGGGTTGATCCCCGTGCCCAGAACGGTCTTTCCCCGCTCAACAGCATACGCATGGATCTCCCGGGTCATCTCGGGCTCTACCGCAGCAGGAAAGGCCATCTCTTCAGCGATCGTTATGACGTTGCAGCCATAATCGAGCGCCTGGAAGACCTGGGGCTTGACTTCACGAGTAAAGGAGAACGTGGAGATCAGGCAAAGGTCTGCCTTCGCCTCCTTCAGCACGGCCTCAGCATCACCCGAAATCTTGACGCCCATGTCCTCTTCCAGTTCCAGGACCTCACTGAGATCCTTGCCGTGATAGGCAGGGTTGGCCCGTACCGCTCCCACGATACGAATCCCCTTCCTCCTGGCCAACACCTTGCCCATGCCTGCGCCCATCGCTCCCAAGCCAATCAAGACTACGCGAACCTCATCCACGCCTATCTCCCCTTTCGCAATCGTATACGTCCTATTCTCACCTTGTTGCCGACCACCTACACCAACGCTTACATTTGATTCAGACACTCCAAGCATGGCCCATCGGAGTTCGTTTCCAGTCTATCAAACAATCCCCATGCGCGGTACCATGCAGTGAGCGCATACAGGCCGCCCTGATTGAAAGTTGCCTACAACAGGGGAACGTCCCTACGCAAAGAAACGGTAGGTGTAGGGCTGTTCATCTGCCAAGACCCTGGAATGTCCTGCTTGCCTGCGCTCACCCCTTTCACTCACACTGTGCATGGACGACCCCAGAGGCCGCATGCATTGGGATCTTCACAGACCTCCACATCCATAGAATTCTGGCTATGAATCTCCAATCCTGCCTAAAGTGATGAGCACAATCGCCTCTCCCAGGGGGAATATCATAAAGGCAGGTGAGCCTACCATGACCAAAGGTTGGTCCCTGCTCTGCCTCGAAATCGTCCTTTTCGCAGGATGTCGGAGCCCGCATGGAATATTGCTCGTTATCCTTCAACCCGGACAGAATATATCGGTGGATTCGTCGCCTGGATGTTCCGCCGGGAGGGGGCTTCGGGCTTTGTTCACAGGTTCACGTAGTCGTGTGAACAGACTGTCTGATATACTGATCATGCGGTCAAATTCAGAATACTTTCGGAGGTGGTTGCGGTGAGATTTGGATGGACGGAACTAGTCCTTGTGTTGCTAATTGCCCTGATAATCTTCGGCCCCGGAAAGCTGCCCGATGTGGGAGGAGCCCTGGGCAAAGCCATCGGGGAGTTCAGAAGAGGAGCGGGCGAGCAAACTGACAAGCCCGACGAAGAGAAGTAGTCGAGTGCCTCCGCCCGCAACATGCGCAGTATGGCATAAAACGGATGGCGGGCGGTCATCTTGTGAGATAAAGGTGTCTGTGATCGATGACTTCGCGGAATCGGCATATAGAGGGTGACGGGCGTGTGCGCATGCACTCGGAGATCCTAACTTCGGTGAGAGTGCGATGCAGATGCTGGCGGTAGACCCGGGAGCCATTACCCCGATAACCGCGGGGACTCATTACCATCTGGCCCTCGAGGGCGGTCCTCTGTAAGGCTTCTGAGGCCGATATCCTTCACCATGTCCTTCGCAGACACTAATGGAGAGGGGTGATGGTTCGTGTTGAGCATAGGTATGGGGGAACTGATCATCATCATGCTGGTGGGTCTCATCATCGTTGGGCCCGAGAAATTGCCAGACCTTGCGAGGTCGGCTGGTCGAACTCTCGCTTCCTTTCAACAGACCTTCGAAGGCATTCAACGTGATATCGACCAGGGCATGAAAGAAGCCAAGGATGCTGCAGAGGTCAAGATGCCCACCCATTCCTCCGAGCCCAA
>SKXF01000213.1 GCA_007128555.1 Clostridia bacterium
GAAGGCTGCCACTGGTATCATCCTCGAGTTGACGTAGCACTGGAAATCCCCGGCGATGTTCTGGAAGGTGCAGACCCCGATCGAATCATCAAGATCAATCTGCCGAGCAGCAGGCACCTGTACGTGATCGGGATCGAAGACATCATCCTGGACCGGCTTCGTGCCTGCATCCACTGGTGTTCGTCGTCAGACTGCGAGTGGGGGCTTCGCATGCTCAAGGTGCATCATGCATCTTTGGACCTGAGGTACATGGTAGCGATGGCCGAGGAGGACGGCACGGCCACAGCGGATCGACTCGCAGGATGACTGGATGAAACACAAGCAGGAACGACGCATCCTAGCAGCCAATAGTCAGTGGGTCCCCCGGTTCATGGCAGGGGCCCCGTTCCAGTACACTTGACTGAAGATCAGGAGGTGATACCGACCTGATTGCGCTCAGCCGGCATCATCCATCTCCCCAGTATCCTCCCGATACTCCCTTGCGTGTACGTCCAATCCAACCTTCGCCCGGGGTAACAGACGTGGCATTTTGCGGATTTGTGACCCCTCCTCACTATTTGCGGGCCAGAAGCAGGGCTGACGACGTTCGGTGCGAACATAACTGAATGAGGGTTGCGCCTGACCGCAACATCAGTGCGTGTGCGATTGGCTGCTGGGAGGCAGACCCTGAGAACGGAGCATTCATGTGAGGGTTCAAACCGAGAGGGGGAGAAGATGGAAAGGCAAGAGGAAGGCTCACAGTACCTGCTGGAGCAGGCGGCACGTTATCACTGGCTGCAGAATCACCAGGAGGCAGATCTTGTTGCCCGGGACACATCACGGATCATGGTCAGGGGTGAAGGGATCTACCTGTACGATATCGAGGGCAAGCGACACATAGATGCCATGGCAGGTCTGTACCTGATGAACATTGGACACGGTAGGACAGAGATCGCGGATGTGGTTGCTGCCCAGCTGCGGGAACTGGCCTACGTCAACTCCGGAGCATACACCACCGTTTCTGCCGTCGAGCTGGCGGTGAAACTGGCCGAGATCACCCCGGGGGATCTGCGCCGGGTGTTCTTTTGTGGGGGTGGCTCGGAGGCCGTGGAGATCGCCCTGAAGATGGCGCGGCAGTACCAGTACGTGTCTGGAAAGCCCAAGAAGACGAAGATCGTGGCGCGGAGAGGCCAGTATCACGGTTCCACCTACGGCGCCATGAGCCTGTCCAGTCCCGCGCGGTATCGCGGGATCTTCGAGCCCCATGACCCCCACGTGCGCCACGTGGGGAGCCCTTACTGCTACCGATGTCCCTGGGGCCTGGAGTATGCGGAGGGAGCATGCGGGCTGCAGTGTGCGAAGGACCTGCAGAGACTGATCGAGTTCGAGGGTGCCGAGACGATCGCGGCCTTCATCGCCACGCCCATCAACGCAGGAAACCAGGTTCCTCCCCCCGAGTACTGGCCGATGATCCTCGAGATCCTGGAGAAGAACGACATCCTGTTCATCGGGGACGAGGTCCTCTGCGGGTTTGGCCGACTGGGAACATGGTTCGGATTTGACCGGTTCGGGGTGATCCCCGACATCATGGTGGTCGCCAAGGCCCTCACCGGGGGCTACCTGCCGGGTGGGGCCGTGATCGCCAGCGACCAGGTGGCGGAGGCCTTCAGAAACGATGTGTTCCATCACGGTGTGACCTACGGCAGTCACCCTGCAGTTATGGTCAGCGGACTCAGGGCCATAGAGATCATGGAACGGGAGGGTCTCGTTGACCATGCGCGCCAGATGGGCGAGTACCTGCACAGCCGGGCCCAGGAGGTGCTTTACGCGGATCACCCGACCGTTGGATACGTGGGCAGCATGGGGCTGCTGATGGCCATAGAAATGGTGAAGGACAGGGGGACCAGGGAGCCCTGGGGCAAAGGATGGAGCCACCCCTACGCCGAGGCCCTGACGGCCAAGCTGCGGGACCGGGGGCTGACGATCCGGGCAGGCAACTCGATCATCCTGTCACCTCCTCTGACCATCGACCGGGAGGAGATCGACGAGATCATCGCCATCATCGATGAGTGCATAGGGGAAATGGAGGCCGATCCCCCGTTCGGTACCGATGGGGGCCCAGAGGCTGAAGCATAGCTGACAGGTTGTGCATGATAGGGTGGGGAGGGGAATCCGGGGGGCCCGATCGTCGGGTTCTCCTTCACTGTGAGCGGATTCCCGGACATTCCTTCCAGGCGCCAGTGAGAACCGGAGGGTGCCGGGTTGAGACACGTCAGGACATTATGGCGATACTCACCTGGCCGATTCAGATTCCCTGGTCGATGTGTCGACAACGCCGATCGTTCTCGCAGCCCCATTGGACCGACAGGTGTCATGGGGATTAATGGAGAAGGACGTAGAGAGGCGTGCAGCAGCACACGTGCAGGTGGGGTGGAGCCCCCAGGACAATTATCGAATCCAGGGAGTGAATCGCTGTGACCTGTTGTATGCAGTGCTCCCGGCTCACCCGGGAAAATGTCAGCCGGCTCAACTGCGTCCCGGGTGGACTGGAGTTCGAGGGCGAGAACCTGACGGGTGATATGAGCGGAGTCGTTGAGTGGCACGTAAAGATGATGAAGCGGGGGATGACCGGAAGGGTCGTCTCGTGTGCCGATGCGGTTCGGGGGTTCGTCCAGTACATGCCCGCGGAATCGGCACCCATCCCCATTATCGCTCCTGGATCGGCAGTCCTGTTGTGTTTTCATTACAACGTGGCCCCCGGAGAGGGAGAGAACGAACACCTCGGGGTCGAGCGGATGATGGTGGAAAGGGCTGCCGAGGAGGCTCGGAGCTGCTTTGATAGTATAACGGCCGTGGGCTGGGATCATCCCGTCCACTTCCCGATTGGGCTGCTGGAGGAGCTCGGTTTCCGCCAGGTTCACCGCGAAGGAGATATGGCCCTCATGTGGCTCCCCTTCGCCGGGAGTGCCCGGCTGCCCGAGGTGGCACCACAGACCTTCCACCCGCGCGATCTCAGGGGAGAGGGCCGCGTGGCCGTGGATCTATCGTACAGCCATCGCTGTCCGTACGATTTGCACCATCGGAGCAGGATCCGAGGTCTGCTGGATGAAGTGGACCCCGAGCGCATATCGTATCGGGAGGTTCAGATGGATACCAGGGCGCAGGTACTGGCCCACCGGGCGCCGAGCTGGAACTGGCAGTGGCTGTATGTGAACGGATGCGAAGTGGCGTGGCACCAGATGACGAAGGACGTCCTCACGAGCGGGCCGGTGTGAATCCTCCGTGTACGGTTACGGGGTCCTTTCTCCAACGGCCGTCATCCCCAACGGGTAGGGACCTGGACTGCCCCCTGTCCTGCTCACGCATGGAATGGACATCGCTGCTAACTGACCGTTGAACGGTATCCATGCTCCAACATAATGCCGTGGAACCTCCCGGGCTTTGAGGCGTTATCCGATGAGGTCCGCTGGAAGCTCACTCAATACATGAGGTCCCCACGGCGGAGCTACTCGCAGCTGTTGCCGTCCGACATCCCGGGGAGTGCGACCTGCAGGAAGACCTTTCGCACACGCTACAGGATGACCTGGGTCTCCCCCATGGGCAGGGTTATTCTCGGCATCATGGCGGTATTTGCCCGGCTCACCCGCAGGATAAGGGGACGACCCCGGTGCCAGGGCCTCTGCGTATAGGCGAGGTGGTCGTCATCCGGGCGGCCAGTCATCTCATGAAACGCCCATCTGTCCAGAATCATCCGGGAAGGAAAGATTGGCTGATTCGCCGAAGATACGTGGTGGGATGACAGGCAAACTCGTTTAGAGCAGCATATTGCCCCAGGAGAGGATGAGATGCATTGAATGGAAACAGCGTGAAGCAGCGTCTGAGAGAGGGGCTTCCGACGGTTGGTAGCTGGATCAATCTTCCGAGCCCAGCCATTGCCGAGTTCATGGCCGATTACGGTATGGACTGGCTCCTTTTCGACACCGAACACGGCCCGTACAGCGAGGAAGCCGTGGAGGACTTGATCCGGGCCATCAAAGGTACAGAAGTAGTTCCCCTGGTGAGGGTGGCGGGAAACGATCCCTTTCTGATCAAGAAGGTCCTGGACCGTGGCGCCATGGGCATCATCTGTCCACTGGTAAACTCGGCAGAAGAGGCGCGGGCGGCAGTGGCAGCTTGCAAGTATCCCCCCGAGGGGATGAGAGGGGTTGCAGGAACCCGCGCCAGCAATTTCGGCAGGGAC
>SKXF01000440.1 GCA_007128555.1 Clostridia bacterium
CCGGGGATGCCCAGTGCCGAGGAGTCCCTGCTAGCTGATACGGAGCACCTGGAGGACGTGGCCCGTTACCTGGCAGAGTGGGAAGATGCGTTTTTCATTGGCCGCGGCCTGGATTATGCCGCGGCCATGGAGGGTCAATTGAAGCTCAAGGAGATCTCCTACATCCACGCCGAGGCCTACCCTGCGGGGGAGCTGAAACATGGCACCCTTGCCCTCATCGAGCCGGGGGTTCCGGTGGTGGCGATCAGCACCCAGGATGGTCTCCGCGACAAGATGGCTTCCAACGTTGAAGAGGTGCGTGCCCGCGGGGCGTGGGTGGTCCTTGTCACCGACAGGCCCGAGGATCGGGCCGCATCCTTTGCTGACGCTGTGATTCCGGTGCCGGGCCTGGTCCCTGAGCTGGCTCCCTTTTTCGTGGGTACGGCCCTGCAGCTTCTCGCCTATTACGCCGCGGTGCTGCGCGACTGCCCGGTGGATAAGCCGAGAAACCTGGCCAAGAGCGTGACCGTGGAATGACCGTCCTGGGACTGGGCGTGGATGTGATGCAGCCCTCGCGCATTCGCAGGGCTGTCCAGCGGCGGGGAGAATCATTTCTCCGCCGCATATACACGGACCGGGAGCGGGAGTACTGCTGCCGTGGCAGGAACTGCTACGAGCGGCTGGCTGCTCGCTGGGCCGGCAAGGAGGCGGTGATGAAGGCCCTGGGTTCGGGCCTGTCGGGTTTCCGATGGGTCGATGTGCAGATCCTGCACTCCCAGGGAGGAGCCCCGGAGGTTCACCTGAGCGGAGGGGCTGCCCGCCGGGCTGAGCGCCTGGGCGTGGCCAGGGTGCAGCTGAGCCTGAGCCACTCGAAGGATGTCGCCATGGCTGCGGCGGTGCTGCTGGGAAACGAGGCGGAGGGATCGGATGCCTGTGTATGTGTTGGACTCAGAGCAGATGAGGAGGGCCGACCGGATTGCGATTGAGGCCTTCGCGATCCCGGGGATCCTCCTCATGGAGGCTGCGGCCCGTGGCGTTGCCCGCGAGGCCATGGATCTTTGCCCTCCCGGTGGACGGGTGACGGTTCTGGCCGGGCCCGGGAACAACGGCGGCGATGGACTGGCGGCAGCTCGCATGCTCTTTGTGGCCGGAATCCGGGTGGAGGTGCTCGCAGCCCGGCCGCTGGCAGAGTATGCAGGTGATTCCGGGATCAATGCGCAGATCGTGGAGCGGCTGGGGATACCGGTTTCGGTTTTCCCAGGTTCTGATGTGACGTTGGACCGCGGGATTCCGGATCGTCTCGCCCGGAGTCACGTCGTGGTGGACGGGCTCCTGGGCACGGGGGTGAGAGGCGAACTGCGCCCCGGGTACCGGGAGTTGATTCGCCGGACGAACGAGGTCGCCGCTTCCGTGGTGGCCGTTGATGTTCCAACCGGGGTGGACCCCGATACGGGACGCGTGGCCGATGGGGCCGTGAGGGCCGATGTGACGGTCACCTTTGGTGCCCCCAAGCTCGGTGTCTTGCTGGAACCCGGGTGTGCATGGGTCGGGGAACTGGTGGTGGAGGATATCGGCATCCCGGCCGGGGTACTCGGGAAGGTGGCCGGGGACAGGGGCGTTTTCTGGGTGCAGGCGGAGGATCTGCAGGGTCGGTTGCCGGGGCGGTCACGGACCGGACACAAGGGTACCTACGGTCATGTCCTGGTCGTAGGGGGTGCCCCGGGTTATGTGGGAGCCGTGGTCATGGCCTCGACGGCCGCCCTGCGTAGCGGAGCGGGATTGGTCACCTGTGCCGTTCCCGAAGGCAGTATGGCGACGGTAGCAGGATCGGTGGCTGAAGCGATGACCCAGGTCCTGCCCCCGGGTCCGGGCCTGGGAGCCCTGGAGACGAAATTGGATGCCGTAGATGTTGTCGCCCTGGGTCCCGGGTTGGGTGCCGGTGAGGGGACTTCCAGGCAGGTTCGAGACTTGATGGGACGGGCCGTCCGGGCGACGAAGAGCCCTTTTCTTGTCGTTGATGCCGACGGGTTGAACGCAGTGGCCCCCGATCTTTCCCTGTTTGACGATCCCAGGTGGCAGGGTCGAGTGGTCCTGACTCCGCACCCAGGGGAGATGGCCCGACTGCTGGATCGGGGGATCCCCGAGGTGCTGGAGGATCGGCGAGGTGCGGCCCTGGAGGCGGCCTCTTTAGCGAACAGTGTCGTGGTGTTGAAGGGAGCGCCGAGCATCATCGCCTCGCCCTGCGGCCGGCTTGCGGTGAACGGCACCGGCAACCCGGGCCTGGCGACGGGTGGCTCCGGCGATGTCCTGGCCGGTATGATCGCGGCCTTTTTGGGCCAGGGGCTTGACCCCTGGTGGGCTGCTGTGGCCGGGTGTTACGTGCATGGACAGGCGGCAGACGATGCCCTGGAAGGTGTGGACGCCCGGAGTATGCTACCCCGGGATGTCATAGCAAGCATTTCCGGGGCCCTGAGAAGTCTGGGGTGAGATATGAGACCGAACTGGGTAGAGATTGATCTGGACGTTGGCGAACAGAATATCAGGGAGATAAGGCGACACCTTGATGATCACGGTTCGCGCCGGTGCCGTATTTGCGCGGTGGTCAAGGCGGATGGCTACGGTCACGGCGCTGAGATGGTTGCCAGGAGTGCCCTCAGGGCGGGGGCGGATTGGCTCGCGGTGGCTTTCCTGGAGGAGGCATTGATCCTGAGGAAGCGGGGGCTGGATGCGCCGATCCTGGTTCTCGGCTGGACCCCTCAGGAGGGTATGGAGGAGGCCCTGGAGGCCGACATTACCCTCACGGTGACGAGCTCCCGTGACGGACGAGCCCTGGCTGAGCTGGCTCGAGACCTGGGGCGGGAGGTCCCGGTTCACATCAAGGTCGATACGGGTATGGGGCGCCTCGGTTTTCCTGCAGATGATGGCGGCGTCCGCGAGGTGATGGATCTGTTCCGGGAACCGGGGCTGAACGTGGAAGGGATCTTCACCCACTTCTCAGTGGCGGACGAGGATGTCCCCTTCACCCGGGAGCAGATCAGGCGGTACCGCAGGTTCGTTGGTGCCTTGAGACAAAGAGGTGTGCAGATCCCGATCTGTCACACTTCCAACAGCGCCGGGATACTGGATTTTCCGGATGCAGCCTTTGACATGGTCCGTCCCGGCCTCATGCTGTATGGGGTCTACCCTTCCGAGACGGTGAGGCGAAGCGTGAAGGTCAGGCCCTTTTTGACCTGGAAGGCCCGGGTGGCCCAGGTGAAGGTCGTGCCCGCCGGCGAGGCGGTCAGTTACGGACGGCTCTTCATCGCCGATGGGCCGGTCCGGATCGCGACGCTGCCCGTCGGTTATGCCGATGGGTACCCGCGGGGCCTGTCCAACCGGGGAGAGGTGCTCATCCGGGGACGCCGGTGCCGAATAGCGGGTAGGGTCTGCATGGACCAGACCATGGTCATCGTCCCCCCCGAGGTCGGAGACCTGGATGTTGGAACCGAGGCAGTCCTCCTGGGGCAGGACGGGGTGCAGAGCATCACCGTCGATGAGATTGCCCTGGCTATGGACACCATACCTCATGAGATCTTCACCGAGATCAACAAGAGGGTCCCACGAGTTTTCCGGTGGAACGGCCGCGTGATTGGTGAGTCTGAAGTGCAGAACGTTTAGTGGCGCGTTGGGACGGGAGCAGGAGAAAAGGTGGGATAATGGCCAGCGCGAAAAGAATAAGCATATCTGTTCCAGTAAGCCTGTTGAAGGAAGTGGACTCTATGGCGTGTGCGGACGAAACCAGTCGGGCTCAATTCATAACAGATGCGATGCAGACATATATAGAGGCAAGAAAGCGGAAAGACATGCGGGAGTCCCTTCGCTCGGGTTACGAGAGAATGGGATCCCTCAACCTGGACATTGCGGAATCCTGCATTAATGCTGAGAACGAGGGCTGTGATCTCCTTATGCAGGGCTTAACAGGGGGAGGAGACGTTGGAGATATCTAGAGGCGACATCCTATTCGCCGATCTGAGCCCGGTAGTTGGCTCGGAGCAGGGCGGCGTGCGGCCTGTCCTGGTCATACAGAACGACGTGGGAAACAAGTTCAGTCCCACGGTGATCATCGCAGCGATTACGTCCAGGATATCCAAGGCGCAGCTGCCGATTCACGTCGAGGTGACGCAGGATGACCACGGCCTCGATCGCGATTCCGTGGTGCTTTGCGAGCAGATCCGCACCATTGACAAGCGCA
>SKXF01000218.1 GCA_007128555.1 Clostridia bacterium
CTATCCTGACGCCATCTACTCTTCCCCGCCAGCCTCTTCCTCGCCGGACTCATCCTCTTTAACGGAATCGTCATCGAGCCCCTTCTCGGCCATACGCTCCGCCGCTTCCCTCTCCCAACGCTCGCGGCGGGCGTTAAGGCGCTCCTTCACTTCATCGTATTCAGGACAGGACTGGGAAGCGAGAAATTCCCTCGTCCTTGTCAATCGCACCTCGTTCTCAATCTCCTGCATGAATCCAGATCGCAGGAAGGCACCCGGATCGGCACCCATTGCCCCGGCCCGCTTCTGGACCTCTGCGAACAGTTCCTCCTGCTCCACGTCGATGTCCTCGGCATCCGCCACAGCCTGCAGAACCAGCATCTGGCGGATCCCCTTCTCAGCCGACCCGCGGAGCTCCTCCTTCAGCTGCTCCTCGCTCTCGAGGCCCTGCGCCCGCAAAAGATCAAGGAGGGATCCATCGTTATTGTTGGCCTGGGTCTTCAGCTCAGAGATCCTCTCGGCAACAACCTGGGCCACCATGACCTCGGGGACCTCAAGCTCGGAATCCTCAACGAGCCGATCGATCACCTGCTGTTCCAGCTCCCTCAGGGCTGTCTGCTCATTGTCATTGATCATGTATTCGCGGTAGTTCTCCCGTAAGACGTCCACACTGTCTTCCCCGAACACGTCTCGAGCAAAATCATCGTCAAGGTCTGGGAGTTCCTTCACCTTGAGTTCTTTAATATCCACCTCGAAGCGAACGTCGGTACCAGCCAGGTCCTTCACCGGAAAATCCGCTGGCAGCTCGACAGGAAAGGACGTGCTCTCCCCAGCGGCACCCCCGAGTATTCCCTCATCAAATCCCGGAAGGTTACCCCCCGACCCAACCTCGACCAACACCTCTTCACCATGCAGTTCCTCAACGGGCTCATCGTTTGCGTAACCCTGGAAATCCAACACTGCCAGCATCCCGGGCGCGAGGGTCGCATCCTCATCCTCGACGACCGTCACAGCACTCCTGGAATCGCGGACCTGGTGGAGGGTCTCCTCCACATCCTCATCGGTGACTTCCTGGACCTTCAGGTCAACTTCAAGTCCCTTGTACTGGCCCAGCTTCACCTCGGGCGCGACCTCGATCTCAGCCGTGAACGAAAACGTCCCGTCTTCCAGGTCTCGGTCCTCAAGGTCGATATCCGGAGGGGCGATGGGATCGAGGTCCATCTCCTCGATCGCCTCCCTGTACGCTTCGGGCAACATCTTCTCCAATGCTTCCTCCCAGATAACCTCTTTGCCAAAATGGCGTTCAAAGAGCATCCTGGGAATTCTACCCTTGCGAAAACCCGGAACGGTGACTTCCTTCCGCAGCTCATGGAAGGCCTGATCGGTATACTTCTTCACCATCTCGGGATCAACGTCGACGTGCAGGATGCGCACGTTTTCCTTCTTATCGGTTCCTCGTTCCACCCTTGCCTTGATCACAGATGTCCCCTTTCGTACCTACGGCCCCTATTTCATCCTCGTGAAGGATTGTCAGCTGCTGCCCCCATAATAACGAATTGAGTGCGAGCATGTCCAATATTCCGGTCTACACGTCGGTGGGCAGCGGATTCTCCACTGCCCACGCTGACTGCAAAGAGTGTGCGAGGGAAGGGACTCGAACCCTTACACCCGAAGGCACGGGATCCTAAATCCCGCGCGTCTGCCAATTCCGCCACCCTCGCTCTCAACCAGAATATTTCGCAATCATCATATATCGCAACCCGGGGAGTGTCAACGACGGAACCCTCTCCCCCATGAACGGGGCGGCTCGTGGAAAGCCCAGGGACTTCCAGGTCAAAACATCAACCCTCGTGCTGGAAGACCCTGGGACCATGCACGAGATACAATCATACTATACCACGTCAGGACAGAAAAAATGGCCAGAGCTCGCTTCACCTTCGATCCCGGCCATCCGGCGAGCGTCAATCATGCAACGCGTACCTGCCCCGAACCTCTTCCGACACTTGCCTCAGCAAAGAGAAAGAGCGTTCTACCGTCCTGTCCCCGTCCTGGTTGATCAGGCAACACCGGGCGGGTGCCAGCCAGCTCTGCCGGAGGATCCTGTCCCGGTCGAGGCCCTTCTGATCCAGGTAATTCCACATGCTCTCCAATCGGTCAACAATGGAGCAGACATTCTCAATCTCCATTTCCTCGGTGAGGGTCGGTATGATCCCCCAGGACAGGATGCCGCCCCGGTCAAGGTGCCGCTCAATGCCCGCCAGGTACCGGACGAAGACCTCCCCCTGCGCGTGGGCGTCAACCGACAGCACATCCAGTTCCAGGTCCAGGAGGAAAGACCAGTCGGGGTTACCGCACAGGTGCACGCCCCTCGGCCTGGGAACGTCCTCCAGGAACTCCGCGTAGTCCGCCTTTGCCCTCTCCGTGGTATAGCCGGTGAAGGCGCTCGACAGCATCTCCAGGCCCGGTTCGTCGACCCAGACCAAGGGGCTCGGGTGGTGCTTTTTCAGTTCTTCCAGCTGAGCAACCAGTTTCTTCTGAACAAAGGGGAACAGAAAAGACCGCATCTCGTCATCATAGATGATCGGCCTCCTGTCCTCATTGGCGATACTGAGGCCAAAACTCACCGGCCCCACGAGCTGTCCCCGCACATGCGTATACGGTGCCAGGTCCTCGTCCAGGAAGCTGCGAAAGGCAGCGCTGTACTGGGGTGACAGGGCAAAGTATTCTATATCCTCCCAGCGCGCGACCAGTTCGGGCAGTTCTTCATAGAAAGCCTCATGGCCGACAGAGACCCGCCGCTCCGCCGGATCCAGTCGAATGCCTGGAAAATGCTCCGACACCTGCACATACATGTCCTCGTAGAAGCTCACCTTCGGCAGCTGCGGCCAGAAGGGAATGTCCATTGACAGGGCAAGGTCGAGAGCTGTCCGCACATCGCGATGGGGAAGGATCCCCATCGCCGTTGTCTGACAATTACCCACCAGGTTCATGATCTGCCCCTCCAATATGTCGAACACTTCGCCACGATCATCCGTTCACACCGTCCTCAGATGAAAGCCTGGCGGGGAACCGGCCTGAGGCCAGGCCAGCCCATCCGCCAGACTCCATGATGGCTGCTACCTAGGCCTCTGTCGCACCCGTAAAATGGAAGCCATCGATCTTGATCGCGGGCACACAGTAGTTCCCGAAGAAGAAGGGAGTCCGCTCACGCTCAGCGGTGATCCCCGCCACGTGATTCAAAGCCCGCAGCATGCTGTCGGTGAAGCGCATGTTCTTGACCGCTCCCACGATCTTACCCCCGGCGATCCGGAAAACGCCATCCCGCGTCAGCCCCGTCATCAATGCCTCGCGAGGATTGACCATGTTCATATAGTGAAAGCGGGTGATGAGAAGGCCCTCTTCCGTCCCGGCGATCATCTGTTCAAGATCGCCCTCCCCACCGGCCATCACGAGGTGCAGTGGAATCCCGCCCCTTTGCGGCATGTCGACGGAGTGTCCCGTACTGTCGACCCCTTCCCTGTGGGCACTGGCTGAGTCATGAACCATCCCACGCACCACCCCGCGATCGACCAGGGTGACCTTCTGCCGTGAGTATCCCTCGAAGTCAAAGGGAAGCGATACCGTGTTTTCGTCCGTGTGGTCATCGACGATGGTAATCCGCTCATCGAAGACCTTCTCTCCCATTCTGCCCGTCAGGAAACTGGCCCTATTCTGCACCATCCGGGCACTGAAGCCGACAAAGGACATGAAGGTCAGGATATTGCCCACCGCAAGGGGTTCCAGGATCACCGTATACCTTCCCGGCTCGACCGCCTCGCGATCCCGGTTCATCTTCGCCTTAGCATAAGCTCGGGCAAAGGTGCCCGGCACATCCAGGTCATCGGGCCGAGAGGAACCCGTTGACGCATAGCCCGACCCTTCGGCGGTTGAGACCAGGGCGGAAAAATCCACCTCGTTGCTCCGGGCGAACCGCTTCACGCCCTCCGAGTTGCCGAAGGCGAGGCGGCTCTCCTTGTAGGAGAACTTCCCGTAAGCCTGGTAGCCCTCCCCGAGGGTGTCCAGACAGGCTTTGAGAATCTCCGCGCGGTTCTCCACCTCGAAACCGGCCGCGAGAGCCTCGTTGTAGTGGTCGGCAAGGATCTCCGCGGGCTCCGCAGACGGAGGAGGCTGATCCTCCCCGGGGGGCAAGTAGTCCAGGTTCTCCAGGACATCGGCAACCGCC
>SKXF01000167.1 GCA_007128555.1 Clostridia bacterium
ACGACCCCTTTTGCTATAATGGGGCCTGTACCAGAGACAGATCGACCGGGATGGAGCGATACTTCGACATGGATCATCAATCTCCGAAGATGGCCGTCATCGGCCTGGGCTTTATCGGGCTCCCGCTGGCCCTGAGCTACGCCATGAAGGGATGCCAGGTCGTGGGGATCGACATCGATGAGGCGCTGGTCCGTGATATCAACCGAGGGGCCACACCGCTGCAGGAGTCGCATCGCGGACAGGACATCGACCAGATCCTCCAGGAGCAGCTGGACCTGGGCACGTTCAGGGCGGTGACGGATTACGCGGGGCCTGCACGGGTGGACAACTACATCCTCACCGTGGGGATTCCCATCACCGGCGGAAAGCCCGATATGAGCCACCTGGAATCAGCCTGCCGCTCCCTGGCCGGGGTCCTCAAAGAAGGCGACCTCGTGCTGGTCCGAAGCACCGTGGTTCCCGGCACCACCGAGGACGTGGTCCGCCCCCTCCTGGAATCGGGTGGCCTCAAGGCGGGCCGGGACTTCCACCTCGCCTACAGCTCCGAACGGATCGCCGAGGGCCGGGCCTTCGAGGAATTCATCCACATGCCCCTCGCCGTGGGAGGCATCGATGATGCGAGCCTCGATCGCGGGACGGAGCTTCTCAGCATCGTCACCGAGGCGGAGATCCACCCCACCGAGATCCGGGTCGTGGAGACAGCCAAGATCCTGGAGAACATGCAGCGAGACATCAACATCGCCCTGGTCCAGGAGCTCGCCCGGTTCGCCGAACAAGCCGGAATCGACACCTACGAGATGATCCGCATCGCCAACACGCACCACCGTGTGAACCTTCTGACCCCCGGTCCCGGGGTGGGCGGCTACTGCCTCCCCAGTGCCCTGTACTACCTGGCACCGGCAGCGGAACAGGTAGGTGTGGACCTGTCCCTGTCCTTCTTAGCCCGTTCCATCAATGACCGCGTCCCCGTGAAACTCGCAGATGTGCTCGAGAACCTGCTGGGCGAAAAAGATCGTGACATTACCGGGGCCAGGGTGGCCGTCCTGGGGATGGCCATGAAGGACTACTCCAGCGATACGCGGCAGAGCCCCGCCCTGGAGCTGATCGGTGAACTGGCCGACCGGGGAGCTGACGTCCGGGTCTACGACCCCATCGCACCCCAACCCATAGCCCAGAGGGTTGACAGCCTCGACGCATGCGTGGCGGATGCCCATGCCCTGGTCCTGGCTGCGCGCCAGCGACCCTTTGACAACCTGGACTGGAACCGGGTCGTGGTCCGGATGGCGCCAGACCCCGTTCTCATGGACACTCGAAACGCCATACCTCGGAACCTCACGGGTGCCACCCTGTGGCGCATATGAAGGCGGCGACCTGATATGGCCGAACACAGGGATTTCAAGCCCACCCCCGGATCACCCCCCTGCGCCCCTGCTGGCGATGACGCAGGCAACGTACTGATCATCAGCTACCTCTTCCCCCCCACCGGCGGAGGAGGCGTACAACGAGCACTGAAGATGGTCCAGCACCTGCCCCGGTTCGGCTGGACCCCCTACGTGCTCACCGTCGAGCCGAAGGATCCGGCCCTGACCTCGGACCCCGGACTATTGAGGGACCTACCCGGGGAAGCGACGGTTCATCGTGCCCCCGAATCACCCCTTCTACAGAGGGCATTCTCCCGGGCCCGCGCGAGCACCCGCCCCGCCAATCAAGCAGGCGAGCCGACCCCTTCCCGACTGCGAACCCACCTCCGGAGGGCAATGAGGACCCTACGTGATGCGTACCTGGTCCCCGATGAGCAGGTGATCTGGCTCAGGCGAGCCGTAGCAGAGGGAATGCGCATCATCCGGGAGCACAGCGTTAACGCCCTCTTTTCCACCTCGGGACCCAATACCAACCACCTGGTCGGGCTCGAGCTGAAGAGAAAGACGGGGATCCCGTGGGTGGCAGATTTCCGTGACCCCTGGGTGGGAAACATGCATTTTTCGGCTCTCCCGGAGGGACGGCGCCGCCGCGAGGAGCGCATGGAACAAAGGGTGGTGACCTCGGCAGATCACCTGACCTCTGTGACCCGGGCCTTCTGCGAGGCCTTCGCAAGCAGGTATCTGTCCGAAAGCCCTCCCATAAGCCTGGTCTACAACGGCTTCGATGCCGCGGATTACGAGGACCTGGGTGAAACAGGATCTGACGACACCTTCACCCTGGCGTACGCCGGCATACTCTATCCCGGCCGCAGCCCCGAGAGCATTCTTCGGGCGATAGGCCAGCTGATCGATGAGGGCAGGATCCCTCGCCGGGAGGTGCGCCTGGTCTTCGCGGGCATCTTTGACTACCCCGGCAGCGACCACAACCGGCAGCTGGTGGAGGATCTTTATCTCGAGGACGTGGTCAGCACACCCGGGCACCTGCCCCACGCCGATGCCCTGTCCCTGATGGCCAGTGCCAGCGCCCTCATGCTGGTGGGTGACTCCGCCCCGGGGGCGGGAGACTACATCCCCGGAAAGATCTACGAGTACCTTGCCCTGGGAAAACCGGTGGTAGGAACCCAGCACCGTGGCGAGGCGCAGGAAATCCTCGAATCCACCGGGAGAGCCTACCTGGCCACCCCCGGAGACGTGGCGACCGTCCGGGCTCACCTGCTCCAGCTGTACGAGCAACACAAGGAGGGCATCCTCACAGCCTCCCCCGCCGGGATTCCAGACATCTACCACCGCGGGTACCAGGCGGGACAGCTGGCCCACCTGTTGAATCTTCTATCTGTTCAAGAGGATCTCTGAGCGTCGTCCGCATGCGTGCAGCGGCGGACCATCAATAGACGTCAACGGGTGTCCGGCTGAAGGGCACCACACTGGCATAAACTTGCGGGACTTATGTTGATGGGGGCTGCCGATTATTTTCATGTCTGTGTCTGATCAATATCTCAACAAGGATGCCGATGAGTGCAGATGCAAAATATACAGATCCCCAGATCACCCACCCGTAATGCAGATACTCGGGAGGGATGTCACTTCTGAATCCTCCAAACATTTCGCCTGCCATCACACCCAGGATATAGCCTGCCAGGGTAATTACAGAGAAGCGGTAATTTCCCAACAATGATGAGATAACAGAAATCAGGGTGGCGACCCATAATACGTTGCGTGCCGTCCAACTGGGCGTATACATGTGAAACTGCTGACCTACATCCAGGTAGTGTCGACATATTATGTAGATAACCCCATAACACAACCCTGTAATAGCAGCATCCCGTAGTTTTGTCTTCAATCTAACGTCCACCATGTCCACACCTCCGGGCAGCGTGCATGTCACTTTAACTCCCCTTTAGCTAACACACGTGTTCCTAAAGGTAATCTACCTGTCTCGAGCGTCTCTGTGCTTGATGATGTCCGGGACCAGACGCCATAAATGGCGCATCACCACGGTAAGCTGTCGTCCTCCGTCACGGGCATCCTCCCCGAACTGTTCTGTGCGTCAACCGGAAGCCGACCAGGCCTTGTGGGCAATATCGTTGAGACGTCAAGGGTGCTCTGCCGGGAAGGTACACCCGTCCAGGCACCTACGGATCCATGTCCCGCAGGGCCTGATCCTCCAGGTACTGCTCGATCTTATCCACGTCCAGGGGCTCTATGCCAGGATCCCCGTGACGGTAGAAGCGAAAGAAGATCTCCTGGCGCACCTGTCCCACCCCTCCCAGGAGAAAACCCAGGTTCACCTGGTACTGCATCAGGTGGCCGGTATCCACGGCTATCCAGAGGCGAAAGTCCTCGACGCCATCGAGATCGAGATGCCCCTCGTACACGTGGCTTGGAAGCCCGAGGACTCCCTCCTGGCCAACCAGCCGGACATGCGAAGCCCCTTCAAACAGCCCGGCGAAATCGGCGAAGGGATCGTAATCGGGATCCTCCCGCGCTTCCGGGATCCGCCGCCACCTCGTCCTCTCCTCGATGAACAGCTGACCCTCCCAGCGAAAGACCCGCAGCGGGTTGCCGGCAATCCTGGCATTGGCCACGTAGCCCTCGGGGATATGAACGATCCCATCGTACATGCTGTTGATCTGTTGCTTCCCCACGAAACTGGCCACCCAGCCCGTGTACCAGAACCGGCCCTCTTCACGACCGCGCGCGGCAGCACCCTCAACTATGTCGAGAAACTCGGCGGCCGAGATCGGAGTCCCTTCCTGCCGTTCCCCCGGGGCATCTCCGAGTTCCCCGGGGGGCACAGCCGAGGGATACACATACCCACACCCCCCTGCGACAACCAGGGTCAATAGTATGATCAGCAGCCATACCGAGGGCCTCACGGCAACACCTCCCGTCGCCTGCGCCAGACCAGAAGGGCAACGCCGACGCCGGCCAGGACCCACAGGATCCCGTTGACGGGCAGGCCGTGATTCCTGAGGACCCAGAACCGGTGAAGCCCATACCTTCCGCCCACGATCTCAAGATCGCCGTCACCGGTGACATCAACCATGCTGACGTCCACCAGGGTCGTCATCGTACGCATGGCAGACGTCAGTCCCCCATCCGCCAGGTGATAGCCCGAGAGATACCTCAGGGGATGATCCCTGACCCGGCTGGGATCCAGGGCGAGGATCAGGGGGGGATCCCCGGGCACCACCGTCTCGAAACGGAAGCTGTCGTCCCCGGGACGAGCCGACCACAGGAGCTGCCAGGTTCCCCCCGATGCGGGCTGCAGTATCTGCGCCGGTCCGTGACGCGATGAGAGCAGGATCTCGTCGGTGCCATCGCCGGTGGCATCTGCAATGATCAGTTCGGATAACCCCACGTGGGGCACCTGTTGCGGCGACAGCCGGTGACTCAGGGTCAGACCCTCCGGCGCGACCCGCACCAGTTCCAGCGATGCCCCCTGGACCGCCAGGGCCATCCCCTCGTCCAGAGCCACCGGGCCCAGGATGTAGGATGCATCGGTGGGGAAGCTGAGAGTCTGACCATCCAGATCCAGTTCCAACTGCGACCCTGAGAGCTGGACATGATCCAGGCCAACGTCGGGGAAAGCGGCCTCATCGACGGCCCCACCGTACTGTTCGGCCCGTCCCTCGATCACTTTGTGATTCAGTTCCATCACCACCTGGGTAATCGCCCCGAACTCCAGGGCCGACTCCACCAGCTCATCGGATGAGATGCCAGGGACCAGGAACCCCTCCCGGGTCAACCGGTAATAGGGGAAGCCCGGGTAGTGATCACGAACCAGGTCGTGGGCCCGCTCCAGCTGGTCCGTCGCCAGGTCCTCCGGTTGGAGCCGGGCAAAACCCCGTCCCTCCCGGGCAAACACGTACAGGTGGACCTCCTCGGGCTGAAGGACCTCAACCGGTCCGCGCTCGTCATCATCCAGAACTTCCTCGACATTACCCCAGGTCACGATCTCTGCCCTGCCATCCCCCGTGATATCTCCCGTCCCGAGGGAGAAGTAGGGGAACACGTCCCCTCGATACAGGCGGGGACTCTCCCACAGCAACCAGTGGTTGCTCCATAGCCGCATTTCGTCCACCGTGGCCAGGGAAACAACCAGGATGGCCGCAAGGGCGCAGGCGACGAGCTGGGACACCCTCAGCCTTCCATAGGACCTGGCAACCGCTGAGATCACCATCAGGACCACGACGGAGCCGGCAATCCGCCCGCCAATGGGCCATGCATACAGGGAGTTCAAAGCTTCCACCAACAGAAGGGCCACAAGGACAAAGGTGACCTCATTGCGGCGCCGAGATGCCGGGAGCAGGTACACAACCCCGAATGCACCTGGGAGGAAGGCCAGGAGCGCGTAGTGAGAGTAATCCTGGAGACCGGGGATGACGATAAGATGATAGAACAGGATCACGAAAAGGCCGAGCAGGAACCAGAGGCCTGTCCGGGCGACCCGAAGAGGTTCGAAAGGCAGAAATCCGGGTCGGAGTTCCGGTGCCCCTTCGTCTGCGCTCCTCGAAGAGGTCTCCCCCAGGCTGGGGTAGATCGCGAGGATACCGCCCAGGAACCAGAAGTAGGCGTTCATGTAGGGTACCTCGAAGATGTTCTCCACACCGTTGTGCAGGGCAACCGCCAGCAGGCCGCAAAACAACCCTCCCAGGAGGTACCCGTCCCGGGAATCCGCGATCTTCTGCCAGCTGGCGTATCCCCGGCCCAATACAGCACCTAGCCACACCAGGAAGGCTCCCAGGCCCACCAGGCCCAGTTCTGCGACCGTTTTGACGTAGTAATTGTCAACATAGGACACGCCAAAGGCCCTGGCGGCAACCGCGCCGCCGTAGTTGCCGGGACCAAGACCAAACAGCGGTCGGTTGCGAAGATGATCGTAGGCCCTCAGCCAGCGGCCCAGCCTGCCGTCCAGCATGCTCTTTCCCAGGTAATCCTCCGAGAACATCACGAACACCCTCGCCCTGATCTCCGGGATGCCGACCCCGAGCGCAAGGCCGGCGACCAGTAGGACCAGGAAGACCCGCCGATTCATGATGAAGGTCACGATCAGAACAGCTCCCGCGAAGGCCAACCATGCCCCCCGGGAAAAGGTGAGTAGAAGGGCACCGGAACACAGGCCCGCCGCAAGCAGCCACGCAATCCGGAACCCGCTATGTTTCTCATACCAGGCCAGGCCCAGGAGCAGGGGAATCGCCAGGGCCATGTGACTCCCCAACACGTTGGGACTCTGCACGATGGAGAAGATCCTAACCGTGATCGTCTCTCCGACATCGGCCCAGCCCGCAGGAGTCTGCACCCCAGTGACCACCTGGATAATGCCCAAAAGGGCGATCAGAACCGCGACAGCGGCCAGGACTCGAAGCAGGACGAGGGCCTGCCTCCTTTCTTCGAGGAGGTAGTAGCCGATGAAGAAAAAGGGGACAAACTGCAGGATCGCCCGAAGACCCTCGATGGTGATGCCGGGAGCATTCAGGTGGGCCACAAGGTAGGCGGCACACAGGGCCAACAGGGGAAAGAGGGAAGAGAAGAATCGGGGGGTCCGGGCCCCCGATACCAGCCTGGCCACCACGCAGAGGCCAAGGAACCCGATGATAGCCGCATCCCACAGGGCACCGAGCGGGAGGACGGGGAATACCCTCCTCAACCCGTAGTCTACCAGGGGAAAGGCCGCAGCCAGGTACAGCGAGATCCACATCACGCGCCGCACAAGGTCGCTTCGCAGCCACTTCTCCCCCAGGTCTGATCGGCGCCGCCGGGCCGATTCTGCCATGCAATACCCCCAGCCAATAGGTGGTGTTCAGCTGGCAGTATTATATCAGAAGGAGGAGGCACATTCACTCATCGGAGTCACAGCAGATGCATCGATCGTGTATCCAGAGACAATCAGAGTAAGATGCCCTAAAAAATGATACAGTCCCTGTCTTTCAAGCATCGAGATGAGAAACAAAGTCACGGACCTGGACAACAAACCCCCGAATATCATCAAGATGATGCACAATAATGTCGTACAGCTCTTCATCACTGACGCGGGCATACATATGCACCAGCCTGTTCCGATATCCCGCCATACGCACCAGCTCCTGGCCAAGACAAGCATCGACGACGTCGAGCTCCATCATACCTCTGGCGATGGACTTGTATTCCCCAGCCATCTCCAGGTAACCGGACTTTGCAAGAAGGTGACGCCCAACATCGAAAGCTGCTTCCAAAGAGCGCCTCAGGAAGCTCTCGGCCGCGGCCACTCTGACGGAATTCCCAAGAAACGATTCACGGGGTATTTCTGAAAGTCGTTGAAGCTCCTCCAGGTATCCTGTCATCAACACAAGACGCTCTTGCACCAACGTGCGGTTGATCATACGGAAACCTCCTCGAGGACCTCTGTGAGGAACATATTCAGAACGGGCCGGAAGTCAGCAGCGAGCCGGAGCACCCTCATTTCGTACTCACCGCGCACCTCCTGGGATGCCTGGTATAGGCACGTCCCCTTTATGGCCTCATACTGAAATACCGAGTGGTTCTCCTGCAGAAAAACCAGATCCACCCGGTAACAAGGGAAGCAATCCTGGAAAGCGTTGTGCAGTACGGAGTAGAGCCGATGTCGCTCGGATGCTGGCGGAAGAGATCCCTGCATCACCACACCCACATCCAGGTCAACGAAAAGATCATCCGTTGGCACGATCACATCGCCACAAGCACATGCGACACCACCAAGTGCCTGTGAACCAAAGAGGTACACGAGAGAAACCCCCTTGGCCTCACACAGGGCGCTTATCTTGTCAACCATGCAGGCTACCTCCCTAAGATTACTTTGGCCAGCCAGCCTCATTACTCTCTTGCCCGCAACCCGGCCTCCGTCGCTGGGACCCACGCAAGGAGGACACCCCAGGCAGACCCTCCGGATCTTCTGCAAGGCGGACACGACCACTGGTTTACGCGACCCGTTCCGACCATACGCTTCGTCAGCATGTCGAATACCTTCACGGACAATGCATCATCACATGTAATATTATACCATGTGCCCTCAGGTAGGACAATGATCATCATACTCGGTTCAGTCTGGGCTCAGAGGGGAAGGCCATGCGATCGCTTCGCGCCAGACCAACCTTGTTCACCAGGTCCCCGCCTGGCCATTGTAGCCATGTAATACCCCAAGCCCATGGATTTCGGCCTGGCAGTATTATCTCAGTTGGAGGGGGCAGTTCTACTCATCGGAGTCACAGTGGGCGCATCCGTAGCACATGTGCAGGCGGTCAAGAAAGATGTCCTCCAGGGAAGAAATGACACCAAGGTGATCCCCGATCTCCCAGGGATCGTGGACCACGATCTTCTTGGGACGCAGGATAATCAGGCTGGTTATGACCAGGTCAGGATGGTCCAGACCCTTCTCAACATACCACCAACTGTATTCTCCGAGCAGCCGGTCCCTCACCACGCATCCTTCGTCGTCGCGGAGCTCCCATCCCTGTTCCGGATCAAACAACGCGTGCACGATATCGGGAGAATCCATCTCTGGCAGTGACAGGTCTCGCAACAGCTCGGTCCACTGGACGTACTCCCGGGCGACGAGCAGATCATTGACGGACTCATCGACAATGTGGGTGAGCGCCTCCACGTAATCCCTGAGTCGGAACGCCACGAACCCATCGACGGACAGGTGATCATTGCTCTGCAGGTACTCAAACAGGCGCTGCAGGACGAACCCCTTCCGGCGTATCTTGTACCGGGTCATGTCGTCCCCGGGATTCATGTCACCGTTCACCTGCCGAACAATGTGCACCCGCTCTCCCATGTCCAGGAATCCGTATTCCCTGTCCAGAATATCTCTTATGAGAATGGGCTCCCACCCGTTCACAATGGCATCGGACAGGGCATTGGCCACACAGTACAACGTCTCCCGCACCTCTTCCTCCGCCGCCCCGGCAAGGCTGAGGCTGATGACGGTGACCGCTCCGTCTTCCTTCTGCTCCACCCTGGCCTGGGAGTCCCTGCGACTGCACTGGCGCACCTCTTCCATCAGGCGCTGACTGATTCGAGATGCTTGATCCTTCACACCGATGGAGATCACCCTGGAATCAGGCATTTGACACCCTCCCACTGATGCACTCAACACTCCGCAATCTTATTATACTCACCAAGGCCATCTTTGTTTGTTTTGTTTTTCACACAAACGAAGGCCCCCGGCACAGCCGGGGGCAAAGAGCTGGACATGATGCCGAGCGAATCAGACGTTCGCGACCTTACGCCCCTTGTAGTATCCACAGCTGATGCAGACATGGTGGGGCCTCTTCATCTCGTGACACCTCGGGCACTCAGTCAACGTGGGGGGCGTAATTTTCCAGTGGGCGCGGCGCCGGTTTCGGCGTGCCCTGGAATGCTTTTTCTTGGGAACAACGGCCATTCATCTCACCTGCCTCCTAATGTATCATCGTCACTCCTTGAGGTTCTCCTTCAACTTCTGCAGTGCAGCAAGCCTGGGATCGATCGAATCGTGCTCACACTCACAGGTGGTCTCGTTCAGGTTCACCCCGCAGACGGGACAAAGCCCCTTGCAGTCCGGATCACACAGGATCCTGAGGGGGATGGACAGGATAATCTCCTCGAGTACCCGATCCTGAACATCCAGATCGCCCTGCCGGGTGATCCGGGGAATCACCTCATCCTCCCCGTCGGCCTCCCGGTCATCCCTGTAATCCCCCGTGTCCGGGACCTCGACGGAAAAACTCACCGAAACAGGAACCTCAGCCTCGCCCAGGCACCGACTGCACCGGGCCGCCAGAGCAACGTGTCCCTGGCCGGTGAGAAACCATCCCTCTTCGGTGTGGTATACATCGAAGGCCACTGTCGAGCCCTCGGCTACCACCATCTCCACGCCCCGGAGATGAAATGGGGGTATATCAACAGGCAGATCACAGTGAACGTGTCCCCCGAGCTCATTCCAGATTGACTCCACCGATATCTGCATCGTCATCCTTGTCACACTCCCATAACCACTACATCATTGTACCGATTGTGCCGGACAAGTTCAATGAGAGACCCGATTAAATCACGCCACCCGGCCCAGCGCGACCCCAGCACCTTCAACCGAATGATCACGCACGGCATTCACGGCATCTTCAACCGTGTCCACGGGCACGATCTTGATGTTCGCCCCCACATCGAGGGCATCCTGGTAATTGGCCCGCGGGACAAGGAACAGGTCAGCCCCAGCACGTTGGGCAGCCCAGACCTTCAGGGGCACCCCCCCCACGCTGCCGACCTCGGCCCTGGCGTTCACCGTCCCCGTGCAGGCTACCCTGACATCCGCCGGCAGGGGATCGTCCGGACGAAGACGATCAATGAGTTCGAGGGTGAAAGCGAGCCCGGCTGAGGGGCCTCCGATGGCACCGGCATCGATGTCAATGTCCCTGGGGAAGACGTACCTGGGGTTGCTCGTCACCACCCCAATGCCGATGAGGGCCCGTTGCGGATCATCATCGGCGGGCATCAGGACGACGGTCATCTCATGGGTCTGCCCCTCACGGTCAAAAACCAGGTCCAGTTCATCGCCCGGAGCATACTGCGCCACGACGGCAAGCAGGTCATCGGTTATGATCGTTTCCACGCCCCCGGCTGCGATCACAACATCGCCCGGAGCCAGTTTGCCAACAGAGGGAGACGTCTGTGACACCGAGACAACCTCGACCCCATCTCCTTCGATCCGCGCCTCGAATCCTGCCTCTCGCAGGGCCACGTACTTGGCAACATTCTGACTCTCTACCATCATCTTGCGAGTCCGCTCAAAATACTGATCGAAATCCTCGCCCTCGCGCAGGTAAACGGTCCGGGGTCGCAGCTCAGCCCGGGGATACACCAGTCCAAACAGGGCCACGGCCAGGTTCGCTTCCCGGGTGAAAACCGTTGTGAGCATCACACCCCGGCCACTTGTATCTTCCTCACCGTCAATCACAATCATGGGAGCCACATCCACCGCGGAACCAGGCATACTGAGGACATAGCCGCTGGGGACAAACCACAGGATCGCAACGACGAGCAGTATACGCACCGCCGTCTTTATGTGAGGTAGCGTGTCTTTGCAGCGACCGATCATCCCATCATCTCCTCAGGTGTTCTATTCATCCATCAACATCATATTACTATCAATGCCGATAAGGGGGTCCGAAAGCCAATGGCCAGCGGCAAATTTACCACGGTAATCCTGAGTCTCATCGCAATCACCATCGTTTTGAGCATGGTGCTGAAACCGAACGTCGCCTACCAGGCCGCCATCGACGGCCTGGAAGTGTGGTGGGGTGTAGTATTCCCCGCTCTTCTTCCGTTCTTCATCGGAGCCCAGATCCTCCTCGGGCTGGGCGTCGTTCACGCTATGGGAGTGATCCTTGAACCCATCATGAGGCCCCTGTTCAATATCCCTGGCTGCGGCGCCTTTGTCCTGGCCATGGGACTCGCCTCAGGCTACCCCATCGGAGCCGTGCTGACCGGCAACATGCGGCGAGATGACATGGTCAACAAGTACGAGGGCGAGCGGCTGGTGTCTGCGGCAAATACGGCCGATCCCCTCTTCATGTCAGGCGCCGTGGCCATCGGTATGTTCGAAAACAAGAGCATTGCGGCCCTCATCATGATCGCCCACTATATCGCTGCGCTGCTGAACGGTCTGATCGTCCGTTTTCACGCTCCCGGCGCTCCCCAGACCGCCTATCGTCCTTCCGAAAAGGGATCCGTATTCATCCGGGCCATTCGCGCCCTCTTCGAGGCGCGCGAAAGAGACGGTCGCCCCCTGGGCAGTATCCTGGGCGACGCCGTCAGGAAATCCATTGATACCCTCCTGCTCATCGGAGGATTGATCATTCTTCTTTCCGTGGTGATCAGCGTGCTCGAAACAACCTTCCTGATGGGGCTGTTTGGCGCGGCGTTCATCCAGGTCCTGAACCTGGTAAACCTCTCACCTGAGCTGGCTTCAGCGCTCACCCGCGGAACCTTCGAAATCACCCTGGGTTGCCAGGCCGCAAGCATCGCCCCGGCTCACCTGGCCGATCGACTGATCATAACCGGGGCCATCATCGGCTGGAGCGGTCTGTCCGTGCACGCCCAGGTGGCTGCGATCCTGCACGACACCGATATCAACGTTCTGCCGTACGTTTGCAGCCGCCTCATTCACGCAATCCTCGCCGGAACCGTGACCTGGCTTCTCCTGCCCCTGGCTCCCAGCCTTGGAGCGACCCTGTCTGGCGTAGCTCCTGTATTCGCGCTACACCCGGTGCAGCTGTCTGCAATGTCCTGGCTGGAGATCGCAACGGCCTCAACCCACCGGTTCCTTGCCGCATGGGCCCTACTTCTCGGACTGGGAGCGGCGGTATGTTCCCTCCGAACCACCCCGCGTTGAACCGTTCTTGTCGGAACGGGTGGCAGCCACACTGTCCCTCGAAAAGGGCGGCATCTTCCTCAACTCATCCCGACTACCAGAAATGGTTCCCGTGGCCTTCTCGAGAATCACCTGCAGCTGTCCGAGCACATCATCGGCGTAGCGGTGAGCCTCGACCATGGTCTTGTTGGCAATCTCCTCGGCCTGCTGCACCGTCTCGGCCGCTGTCTGCTCCGCACGGGCAGAGATAACGGATTCGCTCGTCATCTCATCAGCGTAGGACTTAGCCTCATCGATGATGCGTTCAGCCTCGGCACGGGCCTGGGCCTGGATGCGTTCACTGTCCTCCATCACGCTCTTGGCCCTGGTCAGTTCCCCGGGCAACATCGAACGCAACTCGTCAATGAGGGAAAATACCTCCTCCTCACTGATCAACACGCGGTCGCTCAGGGGAATGTGCATCCCATCCGCGACCACTGCCTCCAGTTCCTCTATGATGCTCCACAAATCCTGCTTCATTTCTCTTTGCCTCCCACTGGGAACTCTTCTCCCCAACCCCCCTCAGGTCTTCGCAGCGCGCTCCCTGAAAGCCCCCATCACCTCTGCTGGCACCATCTCGCTCACATCCGCTCCCAACCCGGCCAGTTCCTTGACAATGCTCGAGCTGAGATAGGAATGCTCGGGCCTGGTCATCATGAACAGGGTCTCAACGTGATTCGCTATGGTGCGATTCATCTGCGCCATCTGGAACTCATACTCGAAGTCCGAAACCGCACGCAAACCCTTGATCACAACTCCGATGCCCCGCTTGCGCGCATACTCCACCAGCAGTCCCTCTCCCTTTTCCACGACAACATTCGGTATGGACGTGAGGCTTTTCCTGGCCATCCTGATGCGGTCCGCGCAGGGAAAAAAGTGATCCTTGTTCGGATTGTCAAAAACGGTGACAATCACCTCGTCGAAGATCCGTGCCGTCCGGGTTATGATGTCAATGTGACCGCAAGTAATGGGATCAAAACTGCCTGGACACATCGCCTTCTTCGTCATCGGCAGCATCCCCCCTTCCAGTATAACGTACAATGGTGATTGCTGTATTGCCGTACTTGCGCTTTCGCACCACGATCATGCCATCGCAGGGAGACGCTCCCTCGTCCAGGAGGGCATCCTCCCGGGCACTCTCGAGCACGACCAGGGCACGATCCCGGAGGCCCTGCCAAGAGGACAGCTGCCGCAGCACCCTTCCGTGGGCACCATGGGCATAGGGAGGATCCACGAAAACGACACCGTAGTGGCCTCGCTGTTCCCGGGGGACCGAACGCCGGATGAAGGCTTCCACGTCACTGCAACGAACCCTGCATCGATCTCCAACCTCCAACTTCTCCACGTTCTCTCGTATGATCCTGCAGGAAGCGGGGGAATTGTCCACGAAGAGGCAATCCTTGGCCCCGCGGCTGAGCGCCTCCAGCCCCATGGCTCCACTGCCGGCGAACAAGTCGAGAACACCGGTCCCGGCGACGGCATCAGCCAGGATGTTGAAAACGGCCTCCCTGACCCGGTCGGAAGTGGGTCGAACGCCGGAGCCCTGGGGCGCAGCAATCTTAAAACCGCGATATGTTCCGGCAATGATGCGCATGGTGTGATCCCTTCGCTCGACAAAAACAACCCTTATCCGTCACTCATCTTATCCAATTGGACCCCATTATTCCACCCACTGGGAGCTCATCTGCCGATTGGGCCATCGCCCCCGGGCATCACCAGGAGATCTCGTCGGCGTTCAGCCCATCTACCAGCAATCTCAGGGCCCCCTCGTACGTGGCCGCACCGAAGCCCCACAGCCCCCCCACGCACACAGAT
>SKXF01000191.1 GCA_007128555.1 Clostridia bacterium
ATCATGGCGATAACATATCTACGGTTTCCCATCCCAATCGCCCCCTACCTTCTCGGATCAAACACGGTGATGACCGTATGACGTCCCCCGAACTCCACGGAGACAGAGAGGATCTCGCCGGGCACGTCCATGATTCCCACGCCTGGAAACTGGATCTGCAACTCCAACTCGTCCCCGGCTGAAGCCTCGGATCCCAGGGCAGCATCGATCTGTCCCTGGGCTTCAAACAGCCTCTGTGTGAAATGGGAGGCGAAAAACACCTGGGTGTAGCCCTGGTTGACCAGCACGACGAATACGGTCGCCACCAGCAATAATACGGAAAGGGCCACGAGAGCCTCTACCAGGGCAAACCCCCCCGGCTTTCGGATCTGCACAAGCATATGGTTCGCACGCCTCTTGCGGGTCAGGGGTGCCACCTCCCCTTGATGTACACGTCCAGGTCCAAATCCGAACTGTCGACAAGATTCTCCTCAAAGGTCAGGTTCCCCCCGGCGGTGAGGTGCCGGGTGATGGCAGATCCCCGGAAGACCGAGGTTCCGCTCAGATCGACCGTGGCCTTGGGTCCGTAGATGCCCCCCGTGAATTCCGGGGTACCATTGAGGTCAAAGGTGGCGTCCTCGGCCAGGAACACGATGAGCCACGCCTCGTCGGTGGTGGTGACAAAACTGCCACCTCCTCTGAATTCTTCCGTCACATACAGTAGAAACCTTCCCCTGCCTTCAAGAACGACCCTCGCCTGGCCGGTACACCGGAAGGTATCCACCTTGAGAATCCGATCCTCAGGCTCGTCGGCGCCCAGCTTCACGGTCAGTTCACTCTGTCCCGTGAAGATGGCGGAGCTGGCCCTGCCGTCGGCATCCAAAACAAAATCTCCCTGGATGGATCCGAAGTCCTGCAGTTCACCGTCCTCGGGAAATTCCGGATCCTCGTACTGGTAGTCGACCCATTCCACTTCACCGTCGACCACCACGTCGTAGGCCCCGGTAATGCTGTCGGTGTAATACACATTGCCCCGAATCTCTGCCGCCTGGCCAATGATGTAGATGTCATTGCCAAAGGCTGCAGCATCGAAGACGCCCACCCGGTGCAAGGACAGCAGAACCGTCTCGGTCACGTCGTCCACGGTGCCCGAGGACTCAATGATGATTTCGGTGCGGTGATCTCCATAGATCAACACCTGGACCTGGCCCTGTCCCACGGAGAACACCTCCGATGCCTGCCCAATGAACGACGGTGCAAGATGCCGATTATACAGGAGATAATCCGCCGCAGCCTCCGCTCCTGAGCGGGCTAGATAGTGGGCCTGGATGTGCTTCTCCGTCCGGAAGACCTGCAGCCTATCGGCCATTCCATATTGCCAGATGGCCGTGCCGAGAAGAAGGAGCACAACCCCAATCGCGATTGCCCCAGGCAGTGCCATACCAAGCTGCCGTCGATATGCGTCCATGCGGTCCCTCCCTGTCACACTGGAATCCCCGGGCGCGAACGCATGCACCCCGGGGCCTGGGCATGAGATGCTGTTTTATGTATCGGAGATGCCATCGGAAAGTCTTAGTCTTTTTCTGATTCTGTTTCAAAGTGGCGACGTCTCATCTTCTTATTTACGCGCCCCCAAGCATCGAGTCAACCGCGGCCCATCTCCTGGCAGTGGGATCTGTAGTTAGCCTTGATTGCGATCCTGGTGCAGGGGAAAACCGCGCAGCATCACATTTGCCTGCAAGTACACACCTTCAAGTACCGAAAAGAGCCCCCAACAGCATCTCGCTGACTATTTCCCGGGGAATACCCTAACGGATGGTGTGGCTCCGATGATCCCCTATAAGGGATCCAGTGGACAGCGCACTGTAATGAGGCCTTCGCAGGCGGAAAGCACCCGTGCAAGATAAACGGGAACATACAATCGGTCACGCTGCACACCCCCGCCCGGGAGAACCTCGTCCTCAGGCAAAACTGTGCATGTTCCCCTCGACCATGACCGCCTCCGGAGAGCCCAGGGCATCAAGGGAGTCCAGGGGATTGCGCCCCAACACCTGCAGGTCCGCCCCCTTGTTCGGCTCAAGGGTGCCGAGATCACCCCTATTGAGGATGATAGCACCATTCCGAGTTGCAGCCACGATGGCTTCCATCTTCGTTGCACCCAGCTGCACGTGGTACTTCATCTCGTCGAAATAAAGGTCCGGGTACTGCCTGGTGAACTCTCCCACGGCGTCAACACCGATGCCCATGAGGATACCACGAGCTCGAGCCATTCTGAACAGATTCTCATGCATCTCCAGGCACCAGTTCCGTTCCTCGATCATCCGACGAGGAATGAAATCACCCTCGTACAAAGCGCGATAAATGGCGAGCGTCGGCACGACATGGACACCTCGCTCTGCAATGAGATCGAGGACCTCCTCGTCCATCTGGTTCAGATGCTCAATGCAGGGTGCGCCGGCCTCCACGGCGATCCGCGTCATCGATGTAGGTGTTGTGTCGGACACACCGCCGCCGTGAACCGTCACACTCATCCCGAGCGTACTGGCCTCGTCCAAGGCCGCCTCCACCTCTTCGCGGGTGTAGGTCGGCGAGAGTTTCACGTATCTGAAGCCCGCCCTATGAACCTGGCGCACCGCCCGCCGAAACGCCCAGGGTCCATCCACTTCCAGGGTGCCGTCCGTTCCGGCCCCATGTCCCCCAGACACTGTGAGCAATGGGCCACAGCTGAAAAGGCGAACCGTATCGGTGTATCCGAGGGATCGCGCAGCGCCTAGAGCTCCCATCGGCTCCATCGGCGAACCCACATCCCTGACCGATGTAACACCGCACCGGAGCAGCTGATTCATAAAGCGCAGAGCCCTCAGGGTCAACAGGCTGTCCGTGTGGGTCCTTTGCTGCTCGGCGTTCTCGGGGCAGGTGAGATGAGCATGAAGATCGATGAACCCCGGCAGGATCCATTTCCCCCGGGTGTCTAGGACCCTGGCATCTGCAGGGATCTGCACCTCTTTGGTGGAACCGACCTCCGCAATCTTCGCACCCGTGATTACCACGACCGCATCGTTCAACGGCCCTGAACCCGTTCCATCAATCAAAGTACCGCCCGCCAGAACCGTCGTTTGAGCATTTTCGCATTTATCCGACATGGGCCACGATCACTTCCCTCCGCACCATCGCTGAGACAGCCATGGTAAGATCAGCACCATCGATATTTCCGTCTTGGATCCCCCTTTTCCTGCCCGGGCAACGATGTCATTACTGCGTGCCACAAGATGCGTGGCAGAAACAGCTACAAACACTATTATTACTACTGCCCAAAACATGAGCCTGTTCGCGCCCGTGGTCGGCCATGTGATCAGCGCAACATCCGCGCTGACGCGCTTGATGGTCGCCTGGCAGAAAGTAAGACGACACATTGTGAATCCGGCTCTACTACGACAGGCGTATCACTTGGTCAGCGATGGAAACGCAACCAAAAGACAGCTCGACCTCACACACCGCTGCGGCCAAGAGCGAGCATAAGAGGTGACTCGACGCTTACCAGGCGGGTATCATCAGCCTGGATGACCTGCAAGATCGTGCCGGACCACTGCGTCAACGCATTGCCCAGCTGACTGAAGAGGAAGCCATTTTGGCCGCTGAATGTGCTGCAAACGAAGAGAAACCCATCTTTTCAATAATCCGGATGCTTTCTGCAACAGAGCCAACGGGACCATTGATCAGCTGTCTTTCACTGAGAAACAGCACTTAATCCGCATGGTGGTTGAAAAGTAATGGTACGAGACTGGACATTTGAAGACTTTCCTGCGCATTCCTATTCGACCGTCCCCTGCACACGATCCAGAAGACCGCTCCAATCATCCGCCACTGCAGTGTCAGATGATATTGTTCTGCGTTCCAATCGTGAACATGAAGAGTGACAGTTACCCGCTACTGCAACTCCTCAACCAGGAGGTGAACACCGTGATTTGATTTACCCACTACAGCCCATTAACTGCCTGTAAAATGGGTACTCCCACATGAGCGTTGACAAGGTTTCCGGGGCGCTGCGCATTACATAATCTGAGTTCACTGAATGCGCCTCGGGGGGAGGGAGGAATACGCTGCTTCCCTGGGGCGCAGACACTCCAAATCCACGTCAGTGCAGGAAAAGTGGTGGGAAACGCCGAATATAGAATATAAGTAACTGTTCAGTCCTG
>SKXF01000438.1 GCA_007128555.1 Clostridia bacterium
AGGTCTGCTAATGAGAACAAACTTAGAAGACCTGGTGAAGCTATCCGTCACGGGGGAAATCGTGCATCCAAGCTACCGGAGGAGTCCCTACCGTGTCTCTTCTGATGGAGAAGCGGTGGTGGTGCCCAGCACAGGGGGCATAACCTATAATGTCCGCGTGGGTGATTCGGCCCTTACATGGGCTGCTGACCATGTGGAACCTGGGGTTACGGTTAAGAATCCGAAGGGCGGCATGGGCACGGAGGGGCCCAACGGAGGACTGAACGTCCTCGCATGCATTGGGAACGAGGCAACGGTTGTATCAGGAAAAGCCGAAGGTGCAACGGGCCTGGTCACGGGCAAGCACGGTGGAAGCGAGCATCTCATCATCGACTTCGCTCCTGGTGCCATGGAGAAGATGGTTCCCGGTGACAGGATCCTCGTGGTTGGATGGGGCGTCGGAATGAAGCTGCTTGACTATCCCGGAGTCATGGTGTCCAATATGTCTCCGCAGCTGCTGGAGAAATGGCAGATCGAGGAGATGGATGGAGCCATCAGAGTTCCCGTTACGCACCGGATCCCCGGAAAAATCATGGGTGCCGGCCTGGGCTGGGATACGGTCCATCATGGAGACTACGACATCACCTTCTTCGATGCGGGGAGTGTCGAGGAGTACGGGCTGGATGATCTTCGGCTTGGCGACCTCGTCGCCCTGGTGGATGCAGGGAACGCCTATGGACACATCTACCGGCAAGGGTGTATCTCGGTCGGTATTGTTATTCACGGAGATTCCTATGTTGCAGGGCATGGGCCCGGCGTCACCACGCTGTTCGCAGCCAATGATGGTCAGATTGAGCCGGTTCTCGATCCAACGGCCAACATTGCCTCAGTGATGGGCTTGAGGAACGATCTTTAGATCTGATCACCGGCGACCAGGTCCTGGGAGCAGACGTCTTGAGGACGACCTCACCCCACCCTCTTGAATGAGGCCGACGAATCCAGGGGACGTTCTCGTGAGCGTGAGCGACGGTGTTCATGTGCGCTCCAGCAGGCCCGGTTTGGTGTCGTCAGGGTTTGCGAAAGAGGTAGATCGCCCATCCCAGGCAGTCGCGTCCCCAGCGGAGGTAGATCTCACGGGAGCGAGTTGCGCGCTCAATGACTTTCGGTAGGTCCGGATCGCAGGGGTTGGTGCGGGCGTACTCTGCGGCAGCGTACCACCGGAGGCCCTCGTACCGGTCCCAGTCGTCGAGGCTGCTCACTACCGAATAGAGAAAGGTCAGGCCTTGTTCCTCGGCGATGAGGACGTTGTCGTGATGGCTTCCGAAGTCCTCGTACTTCAGCTTTTCGGAGTCCAGGTATTCCTGCGGTGGATCCTTTGACCAGAAGGACTCTCCTACCATGATCAAACCGCCGGGTTTTGTCATTTCCGCGAGAGCGAGGAGTGTACCCTGGTGCCCGCTCCAGATCCACGACGCACCAATGCACATGGCCAGGTCGAAGGACCCTGGCTTCTCAGGTCGGTACTTGGCGCCGTCCAGGCAGATAAACTCCAGGGCGGCATCGGGAGTTCGTTGGAGGTGCTTCTTGTTGGCCTCTTGTACGCAGTAAGGTGACAGGTCAACGCCAACGCCGGTGATACCGTACATCTCGGCCAATTTTATCAGCAGTTCTGCCTTGCCGCATGCAATGTCCAGAACCCCTGCTCCCGGGCTCAGCCGAAGCAGGTTGAACACCTCGTCTATCTTTTCAAGCGTCATGGGGTTACAAAGACGATGATAACGGTGAGTGATGTCGAAGAACTTCCATAGATCCATCGTGGGCCCCTTTCAGTACGATCTCACCGAAGCATAACAGCAGTTTGCCAGTACGTTCAACCGGCTAGCACCGGGATTACAGGGTGCGTCTGGTGGATCTCATTCTCTCTGGGGCTTGACTCTGGTGCGCAGGGACAACATCATTGAACTAAGGGTGCTGTCACTGGGGGTGCGAGTGGGGATGACTCATCCCGGATCGGGCGAATGGATGCGCTCCTGGAGCCAGTCTTGATGAATCCGGAGGTGTTGGAGCCCTGTGGTACAGCTGGCTATGGCTCCTCGCCCTAACTCCTTTCTTTGTGTCACGATAAATGGACGATCCCGAGTGGCAAAGGGCGGTGAGAATCACGCTTGCCCTGGAGGGCATCTTTGGGCGTCCGGCAAGGTATGGGGTTGGTGTTGATCCCATTTTTCGGAGATGAGCGAACGATGTCCTCAGATATGATGCGTGGAGCCCAGACACGGGTGGATACCTGTGCCCGTGTAAGGGCCGGAGAGCACGTACTCATTGTGTGTGATCATCCCATGGTGGAGATCGCGGAAGGTGTGGCAAGGATCGCCCGCGAAAGAGACGCGGATGTCATCAGCGCATGGATACCGGGTAGGGTTGGATGACTTGCCAGGGCGCTACAACAAATGTCGCGCTAATACCGTACTGGGGGAGAGGGGAAGTACTGTGCTGGAGTCGATAGAGCAATTACATCGGAGTAAGAGAGTTACGGATGCTGTTCTCAGTAAGATGAGGGAACTGCTCGCAGACGGAGAAATCGAACCGGGAGAAAAGCTTCCCACGGAGAAGGAGCTTTCCGAGGCCTTTGGGGTTGGCCGTTCATCCATAAGGGAGGCACTTCAAGTACTCGAACACGTCGGTCTCGTGGAAACGAGACACGGAGTTGGACGGTTTGTCAGCCTGGATGTGGGTGTGCTCAATGAAGGGTTGAACTGGGTCAATGACCTCAGACTGTCCTCGGCCATGAACTTGCTTGAAGCGCGAGAGGCCGTTGAGGTGTCCTGCGCTCGATTGGCAGCCGAGAGAGCAGAGTTGGACGATATTGCCGAGCTCTCCGAGCTGCTGAGGGTCATTCGTGAGTCGTCTTGCATGAGGACAGCTTTTTCTGCCGAGACAGAGTTTCACCTCAGGCTTGCTGAGAGCTGTGGTAACCCGGTCATGTCGGATCTTGTGAAGATGCTTTTTGATATGTTGCGGGGGCAGATGGACGATTTTGAGGAGACCATGCCCTTCACCAGGTCTTCCATTGTGCAGGCGTTCGGACAGGTGCTGGAGTCGATGAAGACCCGCAATCCCGAGCAGGCGGAAAAATCCATGAAGGAACACTTTGCGGTGACCAAGGCGTCATTTGCCAAGATAGAACATCAGTAGAAGGAGCTGTCCTGATTATTACGTTCAGCACTGGTAGCAATCTTTTACCCTGAGACCGCAGGCCAGGCTTCATAGGAGAGTTGCCCCGTTTTAGGGCCGTGCCCGTAGATGTCTCTGTGCGTTGTGATGGGATTGATCGTTCCATCCCACCAGGTTTGCACAGAGAGGATCTCTTTGCATCGTCTGTGATGAACCCCAGCTTGCCTGCTTTTTCTGCAACGTTGTGTGCCTGTCGCCCGGCTTGTGGCGTAACCTGCCCGGTGAACCGAACCCTGCATTTTTTCCCGAGTCCACGGAGGGCCAACTTCAAGAAGGAATTTGAGTGTGCATGGAGAAGTAGTTTCATGGACATCAGACGACTGACATCTGGGCGAGCCCGTTCTGACGCAGGGATTGGATATGTCATTGCTGTATTTCTATAACGTACCGTATAGAGAACGTTGTGCTGGGATGTGAAAACGCTGTCCATGGGAACGATTTTCGACATTCAAAGATATTGTATACACGACGGTCCGGGCATCCGGACGACCGTGTTCTTCAAGGGATGCCCTCTGGATTGCTGGTGGTGCCACAATCCGGAGAGTAAGAGGCCGGGGCGGGAAATGGTTTTCTGGCGGGAAAAATGCATCGGCTGCGGTGCCTGCATGACTGCGTGTCCGCGGGCAGCTGATATCATCCGGGGAGATGCCGGGCCGCCCTTCGAACTGGCCCAGTGCGAGCTTTACGAGGCGTGCGCGGGCGTATGCCCAACGGAGGCGATGGAGCTTGTGGGCCGCGACATCACCGCAGAGGACCTCATGACGGAGCTGCGCCGGGATGTCGTCTTTTACGATGAATCCGGGGGCGGGGTCACTTTTTCTGGAGGCGAGCCTTTCATGCAGGCGTCTTTTCTCCTGGATCTTCTGCGAAGATGCCGGGGAGAGGGCATCCACACGGCGGTTGATACCTCGGGCCACGCAACGTGGACAGACATGAA
>SKXF01000341.1 GCA_007128555.1 Clostridia bacterium
ATTCCTTCATCGACTTCTCCGTGGTGGATGACGATATGTTTGACGACCTGGAGGCCATCCTGGTCGGGGCCGACGTGGGCGTAGAGACGACGGATCGTCTCCTGTCGGGGTTGCGCGAGGTAATCAAGCGGGACAATCTCCTGGGCAGGGAAAAGGTTCTCGGGGCCCTACAGGATGTGATCCTGGAGCAGATCGATGAGGCTGGTGCCGGGGATCGCCGACTACAGCTGGACGGCGATCCATCGGTGATGCTCCTGGTGGGGGTCAACGGGGTGGGCAAAACCACCTCTGCGGCCAAGATTGCCTGGCAGCTGAAGCGCGAGGGCCACAGGCCGATCCTGGGTGCGGGGGATACCTTTCGCGCGGCGGGGATCGAGCAGCTGGAGCTGTGGGGCCAGAGGGTCGGGGTGGATGTGATCCGCCATGCGTCGGGCGGGGACCCGGCCGCGGTGGCCTTTGACACGATCAACGCAGCACGGTCCAGGGGTTGTGATGTGGTGATGATTGACACGGCGGGGCGGCTGCACACCCGGAAGAACCTGATGCAGGAGCTGGAAAAGATGTGCCGGGTGGTAGCCCGAGAGGTGCCCGGTGCGCCCCATGAGAGCCTGCTCGTCGTCGACGCGACCACGGGGCAGAATGCGCTGCGGCAGGTGGAGCTCTTCGGTGAGGCCGTGCCCCTGACCGGGGTGGTGCTCACCAAGCTGGACGGAACGGCCCGGGGAGGGATCACCGTTGCCATCGAGGACCAGACCGGGATCAGGGTGAAATACGTCGGGCTGGGAGAGGGCGTGGAGGATCTGCAGCCCTTCCGGGCGGAGGATTTTGTGCGGGCGCTCTTGGGTTTGGACGACTGAGCCTATTGGTCCGTTGACCCGAGGTGTCGTGGGTGCTTTGGGGGCTGTCGAGCCAGCGATCCTGGGGATGTGCCTACATACCATGTGGAGTGGCGTGGAGGATCGAGCCTGGGATGCCATGAGCCAGGTTTCTGCAGATGACGCAGCAGATGCGGTCCAGGATTTTGTGTTTTGGGGTGTCCTATGCGTTCTGAGGGTGGGAGAAACCGGAGAACGACCAGGACCTGGGGGCTTCTCGTGCTGCTTGCCATGGGGAGTTTCGGGGTCATGGGAGGGGCCCTGGTGGCCCCCGGCCTTCCGTCTCTTATTGAACCCTTCGGTGTCTCCGAGGAGGCCGTCGGCCTGGTGCTCGGTGCCTACACGCTCTCGGCTGCGATCTCCCTTCCCCTCATAGGTCTTCTGCTCGACAGACTTGGGCGCCGCAGGGTGGGCATCACCTGCCTGGTTATCGACGGCACTGCCGGAATTCTATGCGCCTATGCTCCGACGTTCACCGCGCTGCTGATCCTGCGGTTGATCCAGGGGGTGGGGATCGCGGGATTGATACCCGTGGCCATGACGATCATCCGGGACTGGTTTGATGACCGGCAGGCCCGCCTTAAGACCCTGGGGATTCTCAGCGGTACCATCTCAGCCAGTGCCATGGTCATACCTCTGGTCGGTGGGCTCCTCGCCGCGCGTCATTGGAGCTATCCGTACTACGGATACGGTTTCTCGCTTGTCCTTGCGGTCCTGTTTTATCTCTTCATAGGGGAGACGGCTCCGACAGTCACCCCTGCATCGGGGGGGCTCGGCCGGCTCGTCGGCAGACATTTCCGATCGCTGGCAGGGGCCTTCACGATGGCCCGGGTGCGGGAGACCTTCCTGCACGCTATCGTTCTCTATTTCCTCCTGTACACGCTCGTCGCCTTTATGCCGCTGTACCTGACGCGGGCTCACCATCTCAATGAGGTTGTGGCCGGTGCTGCGCTGTCCGTTCAGTCACTGGTTGCGGCCCTGGTCTCCACACAGGCAGCCCTTTTGGACCGCGTCCTGGCATCAAGACTCAAGTTGATCACCGGCTTTGGGTCCATTGCACTGAGCCTTGTGCTGCTGCCACTCTGGCCGAGGGCCGCTCTTGTGGCCGTGTCCCTGGTACTTTTCGGGCTCGGGATGGGCGTGGTACAACCTGCCATTTATCACGATGCCACGGCTGCGCCGCCTGAACACATGGCCGGTTCGGTGGTATCGTTGTTCAACGCGATGAAATACATAGGCATGACCTCAGCACCGCTGATCCTTGGCCTACTGGGCCTCGGCACCGGGGTTCTCTTCTTCATTTCTTCTCTTCTTGCTGCCAGCTGGATCCTCGTCTTTTCCCTGATGTCTCCAGGGGGGGCCCGCACTTAGGGTATGGTGGGCGTGGGTCTGCCCGGATGGCGAGTACTCTTCACCGACCTTCACGCGTGGCATTGTATCTGTCGAAACAGGAGAATTCCAGGGATGTTGAGGTCTCTTGCTGTCATCCTTTCGAGTTCACTGTCCGATGCTTTTCCGTTGTTCTTTGTCCTCGCAGTTTCGGTGCGAGGTCTGTGCGTTATCTCCGTTTCCGGCCTGGGCATTTCGGCAAAGGTCGGGGGGGATTGAAGGGACATGCAGGATTGGTGCAGGAATTACCAGGTCAGACGAGAAGCAGAGAGTAAGTGTATCCTTAATCCCGCGGATGGGTTTCGTGGGACACTGAGGGGAGATGAAGAATATGCCGTTCATAATACACAACGATCTGACGGGCAATGATGCTTACGAGGAATTGAAGGCTCAGGGCGACCCGATTCTGCAAGAAGAAGGTCTGGAACACTATACGATCGAGGTCCGTCCCGCGACCGACCTGGAGGAGAAGGCGTTGTCTGGTGGCGGATTGGCGCCCGTCGAGGACTCGGGTGACAATTTCGTTGCTGATACCGGGCGCATGGTGGTCTATCATGCCAAGTCGACGCAGAATCCTCTCCTGGGTGAACTCGAGAAGGATCCTGCCGTGTGTGCCCGTAGTCTGGTGGACCGCCTGTCAAAGTACGTGACGGGGTGACGTGTTGAGTCGCACCAGCTGCAGACTCTCTCGACTGGGTGCGGCAAGGATGATGGGCGAACTGGTTATTTTGCTGCCATTGAACCGTTTGGATCAGAAGCGATATCCTGAAGTTGGAGGTGAGTGAGAAATGCGTAAATCATGTCAGTTAATCACCGGCATTTTTGTTGGGGGACTCGTGGGCTTTGCGGTGAGCACGTTGTTTGCACCGGAGAGCGGAGAAGCGACCCGCAAACGCATCAAGCAGGGTGCCCATCGGGTCCTGGATGAGGTTCGGATGGAGGCCGACGAGGTTGCAAGCCAGCTGAAACAGCGTGCCGGGCAGGTCGCCGAGCAGACGCGAGACCTGGTCGAACGCAGCTCGGGGGTTGTGCAGAAGCTGGAGAGAAAACTGGAACAGGCCGATGAGAAGCTGGAGGAAGTGCAGGAAGACCTGGGCGAAGCCAAGGGCTGATCGGTGTAGTGACCATGCGTCTTGTGTATCGGGACGCATTGGGTACGTGAGATCGTGATCTCACTGCATGTGTGAACTGTCGCTTGTTATGGGGCATGAGTGATGAAGAGGGGGCGTTTCGGTGATTTTCTTGGAGGCCGGAGCGCCCCGGAATTCAACCGTAGATGCCCATCTCTCAGTTTCTTTCGATCTCATGTCAGAACCCTTCTGCATCATACTCTCCGTCAGTCGAGTCACCCAGAATCGTCGACAGTGTAGTCTTTCTGGCTCCAGTACCTTGAAGCTCCCTCCCGCAACCCGCTGTCACTTATGAATCCGCATTATTGAGCCCATCCTGCCTCAGCCGCAGGCTTGCTCACTACTTCGGTGAAGACATCGGGAAAGACCAGTGCGGTCACTGTTCCTCTTGCACGAACAGACCTGTTGCTATCCGACAGGCCGTACAACTGCCACCCCTGGACACCTACGATTGGGGCGTGTTGACTGCATATTCCGAAGCACATCGCCCACTCATTCCGAAGTAGTCCGCTCAGCATTCTGAAGTAAGACCGCTCACCAATCCGATTTGGGACCGATCAGCAATCCGATGAGTTCGCTCATCTGCCAGTGGGTTAATTGGGAAATGCAGGAAGTGACGATCATCTCCCTGAAATGCCATGGATTCACTGGTGGAGGGAGCTATGGACATGAGAACAAGAGGGAGGCGCCTCTCTGCTCTCCGCTGCCCCGATCTTCCTGGCCTACGTTGGCTGCCGTGGGGTAC
>SKXF01000123.1 GCA_007128555.1 Clostridia bacterium
AAGAGGTCAAACACGGAAATCGCAAGCATGATTCCTGCGGCAAACCCCAGGAAACCAGACAGAGTCTTGGCGCGCGGTGGTCCCGTGAAGATGAGGATGAGGGCACCAACGGCGGTTGCAAGGCCTGCCAGGAAACTATATAGTAGGACTTCCATGTTTTCCTCCCAACATGTCGCGATCACGGGACATCGGGGTTGCTGCAGCTGATGCAGGATTTGCGGCGGCCCATCGCTCCCAACTCATCCAGTTTCCCCTGCCTCTCGATTCACCCAGTCCAGGTGTTGGCGCAATGTGGGTACCAGCATGGCCACGTCGCGATACCCCTTGTTGCAGTTGGACTCATCCTCCGCCGATCAGAGTTCCTGCTGGTCACACTGGGCGCAAAATATTCCCTTGATCTCCGATACAGTGACGGGATGAACAAGAAGGTCTGCATTGCGACCTCGACCTCGGTGATCCATTGGTGTCGAGATCCTCAATCACGTGAACCTTGTAACCGTCGAAACGCTTGAAGGAAGACTTCAGGCCGTGCCTCATCTCGGTATCATTGGTGCGCACGATCCTGTCTTCAACAACCGTTGACTTCCCGTTGGTCAGACAACTGAGCATATTGCACTGCAGTGACCTGGAGTTAGGATCCTCATCGACCTGATGGTAAGTCGCCTGATCGCCGACCCGGGTCAGGGGCTTGTGGGCGGCTCCCCCAGCATATCGCCTTCACTACAAGTCCGCGCAGCGCGTAATTCTATCCGTCAGGTGTCAGACACCGGGCGCACAGCTATCTCAGCACATCAATCATTCAATTCGCCACCCACCCCCTCAATCCTACCCATCACGTGATCATTCTCCTCACGGGAACATTCCACTCAGCTGAGTAGTACCCTCACCTATCTCCTCATGAGATACCCGGTTGGTTGATAATCGGTTGGAGCATGGAGTGTAAGGTTCATCAACAGTCAGCGAGTGATCCCGGTCTATCTGCGACTGGGAGCCGCTCTGCTGTCACATCGCAGGCCAACTACGATTTTTTCCCTGCCACATGCAACGACGCGTAGTCACGGCCAATGCTTCTCGAATCCAACAGCGAATGTACGGGCGTCCGCACTGTGTTGCGAGCCAGGAACCCCTTCGGTGCTCTGCGATAATCTCGGATACTCAGTACGCAAAGAGTCGCCGTCTTGGGCACCCTGGGAGTCAACGGGAGAGGGTGTCATCCCCTCCCCCGATCTACCGATCAACGGAGTCTAAACTCCGTGATCGAGAAAGCCTCCTCACCCTGGACGACATACCTCGTCATCATCGTGAAGTCATCAAGGGCAACAAAGTCCAGTTCCAGGGTCATATTCAGGATAGAACTCTTGATCACGACCCGGCGGACTTCCGCCCTCGTGGGACCGAAGTCCTGCATTTCCGTAAAGTCTTCAGCGGTAACGAAGAGTTCCTCGTCAGCGATATCCGTGAAACCGCCGACACCTGTGTGCAGCCAGGTCACCATGAAGTCCAGCATTTGATCGCCATGCTCAATCCCGTCATAGTGGACCGGTTCCTCGCCGTCTACCAGGGCATGAACGGTGTTCCCCTGCTGATCGACCCACAGCTCAATCTCTGCCTGGCCCACTATCGAGACAGAGATCCGATTGACTTCCTCGCCCTCAAAATCCTCGACGCCGATGAACTCGTAGCGCAAGTGCCAATCGGCCACTGTGTAGTCAAGAAGGGAGAAGGTGTTGATCAGCTCCGTCGCACTTCTGAACTCTGCAAACTCTTCGGCCAAGGGGTCGTCACCGGGATCATCGGGATCATCGGTTGCGACCTCGCCTGCCCCGGGTTCCTCTACGCCCCCCGCCACCGGCTCGTAGAAACTCTCCACGCGTTCGATAGGCCCGGTGATCACACCCACAAGGACCCGCTCCCCCGCGCGGGTGACGGTCAGAAGATGGAGCTGATCCTCTCTGGCGAGGACAACAATGGACAGGGCCGAATCAACGTCGACGTCCTCGAAGATCGGGATGCCAGACAGGGCATTGCTGCCCTTGACGTCGTCGTCATGGATTTGCCAGCCATCTTGTTGCGCCATACGAACAAAGCCATCCATAGCCTCTTCAAGGGACCCGCTGCCGTGATAGCTGGTAACCCGGATCCCGCCCGGCATGGGGATCGATATCACCCTGCTGAAGTCCCCCGGTATCTCCGAGTCGTCCCCACCTCCAAAGATGCCGCACCCGGCGAGGACGAGCATCCCTGCGAGGACGGTACAGAGCACAAACCATACACCCTTGCTCCTGCGTCTGCCTGTCATGCGTTCACTCCTTTCACAACTGGATGCTCCGCGTTCGACAGATGCTGCTACCTACTTCCATAAGGGTACAGCATTTCCTCCCCACCATAGAATACCACGCCTGTCCCTGGCAAGGTCTCCTTCGAGGAGACGGGCTCCCAGGGCGCGGCAAAACATGCTTCAAACCGTGCCATCCGGCGCAACAGCCAACCTGAAGATCTCTTTGAGCCGTATCTGAGAAGAGGGAAACCAGGCTTAGCCTTGCCTGAAACCCTGTCCTGCATGCCACCCGTCATCCAAACATTCCGACGAGAAAGGACGCGTCCTCAATCCGCTGCAACCCCAATTTCTCTGCCACGCGAACGGAGGGTATATTTTTCACATCGCACTCCCAGTGGGGTATGCGATCCCGGGCAAGGGCTTCCGAGATAAACCTGGCCGCCGTCGCCGTGGCCAGTCCCCTGTTTTGCATCTTCGAGGCTGTTTCAATCCCCACCCCGCAAAAACGAGGGCCCACGTACTCCGCCGTACACCAGCTACCGATCTCGCCATCGATCACTGCGGCTGTACCCCAGCCCCTACTCTGATAGCGCTTTAACGAGGGCCACATCAGCAGGATCTCCTCTATTACTGTATCGGTTGCCGCGAGGGTTCCTTCCAGTAGATCGGTATCGATGGGAACGATACGGGTCCCATCCAACCTGGGTTCCCAATCCAGATCCACGGAGTCACCGACGCAAGCGTAGAAATAATTGTCGCGGCGCCCCCTGAGGAAGGGGCCAAAGGCCTCCTGGGATCGTTCCGCTAACGCCTCTGAGAAGGCCCTCACCCCAAAATACAGCCGACCTCGACGCATTGCCTCGTCCCGGATTTCCCCTGAGACAAGTCCTGTCAGGGCGGGTTGTACGTGGGGCGACGTCTCCTCGCCGGACACGTAGAACTTGTTGTTGTTCTGATCCCACAGTAAAGAGAAAGCCCCGGGCTCATCGGGATGAAGGGTCCACAGGCGCCCACTGGTATTTCCATCCAGGATCGAGTCCATCACCATCTCCAGCTGACGACCGGGGAAGAGGCTCCTCATGCCCTTCAAACACCCGGTGGTGAGCTCAATCAGGTTCCTATTCATTCTAACCTCCGTTTCTCAGGCTGGCCACCTCGCCAGGCACTGCCCCGTACAGCAATTGCGTTCTGGTGCACTCTCGAGACAAATTGTACAACCATCGCTGCAGTTCCTGCACCCTGGCCACAAACTCGATGGACCACGAACGATCTCGGGCGGGGGGAAATCCCGGTGTTACCACACAGGAAAGGGGATCACCATCGCGAATACAGTCAGACAGGTGAACAGGGGATGATACGGCAGGTCATCAGATGCTGACGTACGACATGCCCCCACCTGCAACAGCACCTACCCTACAGAGAAGAGGGATCCAACATGAAGATCGGGATCATCCGCTGCAACAGCCACAGCGAGGCATGTCCTGCAGCCGGCTGTCTGAAAGCTGTAAGAGACAGGACCGGCAAGTTCGCAGAGTATGAGGAGGACCTGACACTGGTGGGCCTGGACACCTGCGGTGGATGCAGCCGCGGCACCGGCGATCGGGTGGCCAAAAAGGCCGAGAAGCTCGCAGCACTCGGGGCCGAGGTCATCCACCTGGGGAACTGCCTCGTGACACCCTGTCCGTACAAAGACGTGTTCACGACTGCCGTTGAAGGTGCGGGACTGAAAGTTGTCCACGGCACCCACTGACCCAGCGGGTTCCCCGCCTGCACAGCGCAGTGGGGAGCCCCCCCTTACGGAGCTGGCCGCCGAGGCCACCATCAGGACAGGTCTCGTTCTGCAGCCTGACACCAAAATG
>SKXF01000258.1 GCA_007128555.1 Clostridia bacterium
CTCCGTGGGGTCCCCCATTTTCCCCTGAACAGATGGGGACCCATGGTATGGAACTCACCGTCACATGCGGATTCCAGGTGACGTAACATAAACTGCTTACGGTAAACGGTAAATTCACAGGTTAACCAGACGGTATTGCCCGGGAAATGAAAGGAGACATGATGATTCTCGTCCTAGTCAACAGCGCCCAGAGCCCTGATCGGCTTGTTCGCAGCGTCGTGCAGCAGATCCGGTCGGCGGGCGAAGAATTCCTCATTGAGACGGTGCCCTCCCTGTTCTTACTGAATGATAACTCGGGGCGTACGAAGATTCTTCATTACAAACGGGGTTTGATTGAACCGAATGTCATTTTTCACTGGGTAGGGCGGCGACAGAGCTACAGCACCCTTGATGCATTGCAACTCGGGGGCTATCGCCTCATAAACCCCTTCAAAGCCTGGCAAATCGGTCGAGATAAGGCCTTGCAGCTGGCTGTGTTTGAACGAGAGGGGATCCCCCACCCGTGGACGCTGTTTGCCCAGGAGGTCAGCTGGGCAAGGATTACAGATCACCTGCAGTGGGATGGACAGGAATACGTGTTCAAACCACACAATGCTGGCAGGGGCAGGGACGTGCAGAAGACGCGCCAGGAGCGAAAGGCGTCTGACCTGTACTCGCGAACGCCCCGTTACCGGGAAGGGGTCCTGATCCAGGAGTACATGGACCACGCCCCCAAACCTCGTCATCATTTCAGGGTCAATGTGATCAACGGTGAACCCGTAACAGGTACCGAAATACGTGCGGCCAGTGGGAACTGGCTCACCAACCAGGCCCAGGGGGGACAGAGCATGTCACCTCGATACGGAGTCGAGGACATACCCGGAGATGCCATACAACTGGCACTGAGGGCGACCAGGGCCATCGGTGCCGATTATTCAGGCGTCGATGTGATCGAGGGATCCGACGGTGCCTTCTACGTCCTGGAAACCAACGAGTTTCCCGGCTTCGGCGAAAGAACGGGCCCGTACCTGGGCGATTACATCATCGAGGTTGCCAGGAGGGAATCGGCCAGGAGCACGTCCTGACCCGCTGCACGCGAGACCCGATGGCGCCTGATCCTGTGGACCAGGATACCCCCTTACACCGATGGTTCAGATCCACAGGATCAGGCATCTCAGTTCACCCGGGGCACCGTGTTATGGAACCACCCAGGCCAGGACATGGGTCCCGGGTGGCTACGGAAAACCTCGCCCACGCCTCGCAACCATGGTGCTTTGTCCCCACGCAGAACCTCTACTCAGCAAGGGTGACATCCTGACTCCTCCTGGCCTCAGCTGGTTGAAAGGTAATCCGATGTGGTCACCCTTTGGCGGGATAATCATATTATGTAACCATCAATGCCTTGAAGAAAGGAGACTGTCAATGCCAACCAACGACAACCAGGTGCTGCCAGGTCCCTTTGTACCTGGCGAGGTGCCGGATCCCATTGAAGCGGTATGCATCCAGGTTGACAAGATCTACGATGCCTGCTCACAGAAGAGGTGCCCCACGGTCCAATTTGACCTGGTCAACGACGCTTTGTGTCCACCGGACAGTATCATCAGCTGCAGCACTCGCGACTTTGAATTTGACTTCGACCTCACTCAAACCCAGGATGATCCGCCCCTGGTGAGGGCTCATGTTACGTACTGGTACTGGGTCGACGTGGAGTATGAATGCGCCAACGGAAACGCAACGGAAACCGTATCAAAACGTGTAGAGCATGAAAAAACCGTCATCCTTTTCGGAACCGACGAGATGTTCTGCAAGGTGGAAGCGGTAATTGAGTGCCTGGGCTGCGACATCATCAATGACCATAAGATTCAATGTGAGATCGGTGAATACGTCGTCATCAAGTCGGCCCTGCACGTACAGCTGCTGATTCCTGCGTACGGATTCTGTCCGCCACCGCCGGAGTGCGAAGAACTCCCCACGAGATGCGAAGAGTTTTTCCAGGCGCCACCTCCGCGCCTGTTCCCGCCACAGCCGTGGGAACTCAACAGCTAGGCTCACCGTGTATCCTGCCGGGGAAAGACCTCCGTTCCCCGGCAGTACCTCCATCTACCTGCGGAAAGGCTGCCACCCATTTGCAACGCACCAGGAAGCACACCCTGCGCCACCCCCAGGGCGAGATCAATACTGGCCCAGGAGCCCATCTCGCCTGGCGACCTTCTCGCAGTGGCGGAAAACCAGGAGCCCACCGACCAGGTAGGCCATGCCGCTAAAAAAAGCAATGCCCACATCTGCCCCGGACAGCTCGAACAGGGACTGTCCGTCCACCATGATCCGGCGCAGCAAGCTGTTGCCCATGGCCAGGGGAAGGAATCGAGCCAGGGGATACCTGGCCAGGGGGACGGTCAGAAAGGCCACGAACACGAACTGCAGGATCTGGAAGGAAGCCTGGATGCGCTTGTATATGAGGGCAAGCCCTCCCATCATGAAGCCCGCTCCGTAGGCCCCGGTCACCGTGAGCAGAAGAAGGGGCAACATGCTGAACACGTCAATGACCAGCTGCTGCCCGCTGGTCACGATCATCAGGAAAAGCACCCCGCCCAACAGCACCAGCTGGATCACCAGGTTGGATACGAGGTACGCGGCATTGACCCAGTGAAAGCCCACCGGCGCCAGGTACAGCTGTTCCAGGGTTCCGACCTGGGCCTCGTTGAGTAGATGCCAGGAGAGATCCGAATAGGCCATGATGGCCAGCATCCATACGAAGTAGCCGACGACCAGCCCCTCCAGGGTGTCCCCCATGTCCACCGCACCCCCTAGAGCCCGGGCCCCGAAGAACAACAGGCAAAAAACCAGGTACATCGTGAACATGCCTGAAAGGGTGTTAAAGAGGTACCTTCTCATGGTGATCAGGGTCTTTGCGAAGGTTCCCCGAAAGACGATCCAACTCATGCTTTCACCTCCCCCGGGACCTCGCGTCCCCCATCGACAATGCGAAGGAAGGTCCGTTCCAGGTCGGGTTGATCCCGGTAGATCCCCTCGACGATAACCCCCGCATCCCGCAGAACATCCATCAGCCCGTACAGGTCCGCCGGCTCCGTCACCTCCACCTCGAGCTCGTAGTGCCCATGCGAGGCGTTGACCCCTGCACGTGCGAACCGGGCCTGCAGCTGCCCCAGCACCGGCGCCGGCAGATCCGTCGGCATCTCGATCCGATACGCACGGGTGCGGAAGAGTGCGAGCAGGTTCTGGGTCAGATCGTCGGCCACGACAACACCGTCCTTGATGATAATCACCCGGCCGCAGACCTCCTGCACCACCTTCATGTCGTGACTGGACACGATGACGGTGCGGTCTTCATCCTCCACCAGGCCCCGCAGAAGGGAACGCATTTCACGGGATGTCTGCACATCAAGTCCCAGCGTCGGCTCATCGAGAAACAGGAGGGGGGTCCGTCGCGCCAGGGCACAGGCGATAGCCACCTTCTGCTTCATCCCCTGGGATAATTCCAGGACCGGACGGTCAACCCGATCGGTCAGATCCAGGCGTTCAATCAGGTGGTCATGATATTCCCGGTCTCGCCGGGGATCATGCCCCTGGATACTGGCGAAGAAATTCATATTCTCCCGGGGCGTCAACCGCCAGTAGACATTCCGGCTCCCCTCCAGCACGGCTCCCATGCGCTTCAGGGCCTTCCGGGGATCGCGCTGGACGTCGTAACCATAAACCTGCATGTCCCCAGCATCCGCACAGATCAGCCCCAGGATGCACTTGATGGTCGTCGATTTACCCGCCCCATTGGGACCGAGAAGGCCAAGCACCGTTCCCCGGGGCACAGAAAAACTGACCCCTTTTACGGCCTCGACCGACCCGACACCCCTGCGGCGGAAGGTCTTCGTCAGGTTCGACACCTTCAGAGCAAGCTCGTCATTACTCCCCAGATCTCCCCACAGAACTACCCACCCCCCTGAATAATCAGGATGTCACCATTAATTATCCTGATGTGTAGACAAATACCGTCAAGCCATCAAGGCAGATCACCTCAACGATGTTCTCCAACACCCCGCGCTCTGCCCATAACGTCTGGTATATCCCTTGACAGGATATCTCAATGTGATATAAGTTGTATAGGTACTTTGAAGAGACCCACTGAAAGC
>SKXF01000410.1 GCA_007128555.1 Clostridia bacterium
CTTGCCCTTCAGAACGGCTGTCCCTTCGTGGGAATCAACGACTCGGGTGGTGCGCGAATCCAGGAGGGCATCGACGCTCTCAATGGCTATGGGGAAATCTTCCGTCGCAACACCGCGGCCTCGGGCGTGATTCCCCAGGTTTCTGTCATCGCCGGCCCCTGTGCGGGAGGTGCCTCCTATTCCCCGGCCCTGACCGACCTGGTCTTGATGGTTGAGGGGTCCGCCAGGCTGTTCATCACCGGGCCGGCTGTCATCAAATCGGTGACCGGGGAGGTGGTTGATGCTGGCGAACTGGGAGGAGCCACCGCCCACGCCCAGAAGAGCGGCGTCGCTCACCTGACGTATCCCGATGAGGATGCCCTGTTCGCCGACCTGCGCTGGCTTCTGAGCCTTCTGCCGGCCAACAATCGCGAGATGCCCCCGAGGGTTGAGGGAAGGGCGCCCGCCCTGGATGCGAGCTGCCTCGCATCTGGAATGCCCCAGTCGCGCAGGAAAGGATATGACATGGAGCAGATGATCCTCGCGCTGCTGGATGAGGAAAGCTACCTGCCCATCCAGCCCCACTTCGCCACAAACGCGATCGTGGGACTCGGCCGGCTCAACGGCCGCGTGGTGGGGCTCGTGGCGAATCAGCCGCGCTTCCTGGCCGGCTGCCTGGACATCGACTCCTCCGACAAGATCGCCCGACATGTTCGCTTCTGCGATGCCTTCAATATTCCCCTCATCACCCTGGTGGACACCCCGGGCTACCTGCCGGGGATCAACCAGGAACACGGAGGCATCATACGTCACGGGGCCAAGGTTCTCTATGCTTACTCCGAGGCCAATGTCCCGAAAATCTCCGTGGTGCTCCGAAAGGCTTACGGAGGCGCCTACCTTGCCATGTCCAGCCGATCCCTGGGGGCGGACGTCGCCCTGGCGTGGCCCACCGCAGAGATCGCGGTTATGGGGCCTGAGGGCGCCTGCAACGTGGTGTTTCGGCGGGAAATCAACGCCGCCGAGGATCCGGAGGCCATGCGCAACGAGAAGATCCAACAGTACCGGGATAGATTCGCCAACCCCTACGCGGCCGCGGCCAGGGGATACATTGACGCTGTGATCGATCCCACCCGGACCCGGGAGGAACTGGACTCGGCCCTGGAAGCCCTGGAGTCAAAGCGTCGAGATACGGGGCTCAGAACGGAGAAGCCGCATGGCAATATCCCCCTGTGAGGGGCACGCCGGGAAAGCATCCGGACCCGGGGAGAAGGACAGGATCCGGACGATCATGCATAAGCGGCGCACCGCCCTTGAGCCCGAGAGGCGCACTTCGCTGGACTCGGGCATATCGAGGCAGTTCTTCTTCATGGCCGAGTACGAAGGGGCCACGCATATCATGTTTTACGCCTCCTTCGGCGGGGAGGTGGGCACCTGGGCCATGATGGCCCGGGCCGTCAAGGAGGGAAAGAAGGTGTACCTGCCCAGGACTGACCCGCCCCAGCGACGATTGACTCCCGTCAGAACGCGGTGGTGCGAGGGCAAGATTCAGAACCTCGTTCGGGGTGCGTACGGCATCTGTGAACCCACAGGTCCCGGAGCAGACCCAGGCTCCGTGGACCTGGTGTGCGTTCCAGCGTTGGCCTTCGATCGAGAGGGGTTTCGCGTCGGCTACGGTGGTGGATACTACGACCGCTTCCTGGAGGGCCTGTCTCCCAGGGCAGTGACGGTGGGCCTTGGCTACTCCTTCCAGGTGCTTCCCCGGGTGCCGCGAGGAAGACACGACCTGCCCGTGGATGCCATCGCAACCGAAGATGAAGTCATCCGCTGTAGCCGGATTCCATGATGAACTGCAGCCCCCTCAGGAAAACCCTCGAATCCCTCCGGTCCCTGCGCACCGAGCGCTACCTGGCGGCAACGGCGGTGGCGAGTGCCCTCGCCAGGACGCTGGGGGACATCCCACCCCTTCCCTGGGAGCAGGACGCGGAGTGCCATGTGGGTGGCGATGCCGGCAGCGTTTTCGTGGTGGACAGGACGGACGTGGCCGGGCCGACAGAGGTTCACCTCTGGACGTTCGCCCCGGGAGATCTCCGATGGGCCCTCAACCATGCAGCGACGATTCTGTCCGATCCTTACGTGATGTCGTTGGCCTCGGGAGGCTCCATGTACCCACGAGGGGCCGAGCACCGTCCGTGCCTCGATGAGCTGGTGCTGCACCGGGCTCCGGGAACAGGGGGAAACGACGCCCTCGTGATGCTTTCTCGAGACGGCCCCGATGCCCTCGCCAGGACCGGAGCTTACGCCCGGGAACTGGCCGGGGTGATGCATGACAGCGAGCTCGATGCCGCAGTCATGGTCGACACCCGGGGGCGGTGGCGCAGTCGCTGTCACCTGGAACGGCTCGACCGAGATGTCGTGGAGGTCGCCGGTTTCCTGACCCATCCTGGATGCCGGCGCAGGGGCTGGGGCAGCCGTCTCCTCAGAGCAATCAACCCACCTGCGAAACACCTGGTCTACCTATCGCCTACCGGCAACAGTGCCTCGATCGGTGCGGCGCGCTCCGCCGGGTTCTGTCCTTTGACCGTTTATAGAAAATACCTGGTTCAGTAGGCAGCCTGATTCCCCTTTGGCAGTCCACGCCCCCTGCACATAGTATGGATTATCGAGGTCACGTGGGGAGGGAATCGAGTGTCTCTTCTGACAATGCTGTCGGAAATGGCGGCGCAGGACAATACGGAACTCCTGGTCCTGATTCTATTCGTCTTTCTTTCACTGTCTCTGTCGGAGTGTACCGATGAGGAGATACAGACGCTACTTCTTTACATCGTCCTGGCGGGAATGGCCAGCGACGAATCCAGCCAGACTGCGGAATCGTAACGGGCCCTGTTCATCCAGCAAACAACTGCGGGGGACCATCTCGGCCTCCCATGCAGGATGGGCCGAGCCTGCGACGAATACCTGACCGTGGAGGTGCTGCTGATGCTCATACTGTCCGCTTCTGATCTGAAAAGGGCCCTGCCCATGGCAGAGGCCATCGAGGCCGCCGAGGCCGCCTATTCTGTGTACTGCAGGGGTGGGAGCACAACGCCCCTGCGCACCCCGGTATCCGCAGAGCGAGGGACAACGCTGATCATGCCTGCCCATGTCGGTGACGCTGGGGTGACAGGAATCAAGGTCGTCAGCGTGTACCCGGAAAACCCCGCTCGCCAGCTTCCCGCCGTGTTGGGGGCCATGCTCCTGGTGGACGCAGAGGACGGCCAGCCACTGGCGCTGATGGATGCGGCTGAACTCACCGCCCTGCGAACGGGGGCCTCTGCGGCAGCGGCGGCCAAGTATCTTGCCCGTGCCGACTCCGCCATTGTGGCGATCATTGGTGCAGGCGCCCAGGCTGTCACCCAGCTGTTGGGCCTTGACGCCCTGTTCGCTCTCGAGGAGATCCGCGTCTATGATGTAAACAGGGTCCAGGTGGAAAGATACGTGGAGGAAATGGGTCCAAGGGTGCAGGGTTCGCCGGAGTGGATTGCCGCTGAGAGTCCAGGACAGGCCGTCAGAGGTGCGGACCTCGTGGCGTGTTCAACGACCTCGGAAGAACCCGTGTTCGCAGGCGAGGATCTTGCTGCAGGGACACACGTGACGGGCGTGGGGTCCTATACACCCGCGATGAGGGAGCTGGATGAAACCACGTTCCTCCGGGCCGCCAGGGTCGTTGTGGACGCACGTGAGGCCTGTTGGGCGGAGGCGGGGGACCTGATCCAGCCGGTGGAGTCGGGCCGGTTCGGCCGGGACATCGTGGACGCAGAGATTGGAGAGATCATCAACCAGGATAAGCCGGGACGGGGCGATCCCGGGGACATAACGGTCTTCAAGGCCGTGGGCATTGCGGTCCTTGATGTGATCGCAGCGGATCGTGCTTACCGCAGGGCCCTGGCGATGGGCATTGGGACTGAGGTTGATCTTGCCCTCTGAGCCGTCGTCCGTGGCATCGTGGGGGATAGAGAGTCGACCCGACTCTGATCCGCAACATCAGAAACGATGCCCGGGAGGTAACGCTTCGCTTTCAGACGGGAAGCGTTCTATCATCTGCCCGAGAAGCGGTTCTGCGAAAGGTGGCCATCTTGAAATCGTCACTGTACAGGAGATCCAGGGGCCA
>SKXF01000371.1 GCA_007128555.1 Clostridia bacterium
AATCAAGACGATGATAGTGGATAAGACGACCAACGCATTGCGAAGAAAAACTATATCGCTCCCCCCTAAACTGGACCCCCATTGGCACTGGCAAGAACAGAAAGCAGAGACCCTCCATTGCTATCGCCGTAGACCATAACCACTTGGCCCAGCAGACCTTCACTCTTCCACATGCAGAGCAGCGTCTTCGTCCCAGGCAAATGCGCTGGGGCAGGAGCAGTGTTGTTGTGCTGGTGCCATTAAAGGTCCTGATTAGGTACCAGCCACTGCCAGAGTTCCTCATTACCTACAAGATTTGAAGCGTCGCTTGCGTTGAGAAGGCCAGTGAAGTCTTCTGCAACAAGATGCGGTCGGGGGTGCGCGGTCAGCGCCTTCCTCTCGCCTTTGGAGACCGGCAACAGCTCTGTTCCCCGCCAGAGTCGGGCTCATTGAAATACACCAAAGAGGTCCATCTTGAACTCTATTGCCACAACCATCATACCATCCCCCACCTCGAAATCAGTAACCTCAAAGAATTGGGACTCATCCACTGACGTCGGAATCTCGAGAATGGAGCTCGCCCGGTTCTGGCTGTCGAGCAGCAGAATGCAGTCGTCCCCGACAATGAAGTCTCCCCCGGCCAGCAGAGCAAGGTGGGAGTACTTGACACCGTCCAAGCGAATGAAGCTCCCAGTGGCGTCGGTTCCCTTGCCGGTGCCTCGCCCGCCACTGCATTTTCGGTAATTGTTGACACCCAGATAGCGCGTGCCGTCGCCTGTTTCACTGGGACCTGAACTGTGGCAACGGCCGGGTCTATTTCCCTGTCATCGATGAACCCCCAAACGCAGATTTCAACGCCGCCAACGTCATCGACTCACCGTCCAGGAAGATGTTTGTATCACCATCCACATCCAGGGTGTCACACTCCACCGTGATGCTGCCGAGATGCCCCGCGTCCTCGATGACAATACTTTGCACCATAATAGCCCGACCTCTCAGCCAATCCACCTGCCTTTACATGCCAAATGCACATCTTAAAGGAGGTAACTTCCGTTTAGTTCTCCTTGAACACCCGTTGGCCAGAGGCTTGCATGACTGGCTACCAGGACTGGATACACTCTAATAATCGATCTCTTTGCATCATTAGCCACAAATGCGGTATAAAGCTTAAAGAGGATGCTTTATTCAGTCGTCGAGGATCGTGGATAAGATAAGCCCAGGGAGGGGTTTGGTATGGTCGAACAAACGAACAGTAACATCAATCCTCCTTACGAGATGAAACATCTCGATTCGGAGAATGTCACCATCATCCAAGCGGAGACCGTTGAGTTAGTAGAACAGAAGCGCCTCGGTACGAGCACCATGGAGATTGACATAAAGGATATCACTGGCGTGGAAAAGCTCCCTGGCGACGAGGGTGATATGTTGATCCTTCGTCGGAAGCGGGGTAACCCCATGCGAATAGGACCTCTAGACAGTGTAGTGGCAACCACTGGAAGTAACCTGCTCAAGCAACTCATCGGCAAATGATCACCATGATGGGCACTCGTATCGTACGAGTGTCCATTCTTCTCCCTGACACCCCAAACTCCATTAACCACGCCTGCTTCTCCCATCGATTCTTTTCCGACGAAATCACGGGGGAATGAAGCTGACCTAAAGAAAACGCTCCGAGCAGACTACTTCTCGAGGACCATCTCTCGTGGGGGATGTGCCGGCAAATGTGGAAATTGAAAAGTGGCGGCCCTTGTCCCAGTTTGGTATAACTGGGACTGGACGTAACAGAGCGGTTCAGCGACATTTCGCAAATACACGCGTTGTTCAACCTATGACGCATTATGCGAAGTGTTGGACACCATCAAAGGGAGGTCAGAAGACGATTCTATCCCCGTTCTGAATAACACCGCCGATGTCGTCCAACAGGGTTGCCTGCTCATCCAAGCCTTGCCCGGCCCAAGCCGCCAGCTCCCGACTTGCGCCACATTCCGGCAAGTGGGCGAAGGTGTCCCTTCGACCGTAACCAACGAAGAGCGCTGGGCACCCCATGCCAGGTCATGTGCGTTTGGACTCGATCACTGGATGTCCTCAAGACCCAGAGATTCGTAAAGATGCTCGGCTGCGCTGTTGCCCCTGGTTACTGCCAGTGTCACCTCTTGATACCCAAGCGTTCTCAGTATGGCAAAGGTGTGCAGGAGAAGTCGCCAAGCAAAGCCGCATATACTTCTTACCTGTTACCACATACGAAATGAAGGCAACCCCTTCCTTGTCGGTCACAAAGAGCGCTGACACAACTTCATTGTCTACCCTGGAGCACATGGAATCATCACCTATGATCGGGCCGCATGCACCGTCCATTAGATCGATCAACTCTTCCTGGGCCCCCTCAACCGTCTCGAACTCGTAGTCAATGGTGTCGCGATAGGCATCTAGCTAGACTAGACTCAGCGTATAATGCGAAAAGTGCTCGATGAGGTTCTTCAGCGTTGCGTCGGGCATCTGCGCCTTGTCTGTCCATGGGGCACTGCCGAAAATCCCAGCCAGGCGTCCTAGGTTCGCCTGCTCTATCGCACGGAAGGCATCCAGTAGAGATCTTCCCACATCCCGTGAAACCGCCCGCACGTCGGACCAGTGTGCCCCTTCTGGAATGACAAAACGGTTATCAGCAGTTGCCCGAGCAAAGCCCACATCCTGTGTTTCATCGAATGCCGATAATCCTCATCCCACACATCTGAGAGTCGCTTGAAGAACAATAAAAGGAAGATGAAGTACTTATAGTCTGCCGCATCGATCAAACCACGCAACAGGTTAGCCACATCAAAGAGGAATGATTCCAGCTCCCGCTGTGTTAAGATGGCGTGTGGCTTCGGGAGATGCTTGGGAATCGGTGACTGACATCACGGATCATGTGTTTGGTAGGCACATCAAGTATCTTCGCCTCCGTACCTGGCAGCGAGGACATGTGGTCCGCTGGAGAGGATCCTCCCCGTATTTTTGTAGGCCAAACGGCATTTTTCTATACCTCGAAAGAATCTTCCCCCTGCGGTGTCTCGTCTGACTCGCATTCATTGCAGAGGATTCGGAGGAAGACATCCACCAGCTTCGGGTCGAATTGGGTCCCAGCGCAGCGCTCAAGCTCTCGCATGGCCTCTTGCCGGTGGAGTGCATCTCTGTACGGTCTGTCGTTTGTCATGGCATCATAGGCGTCTACTATTGAGGCAATGCGGGAGATAAGTGGGATATCTTCCCCCTGCACACCGTCGGGGTACCCAGTTCCATCCCACCACTCGTGGTGGTGAAGGATCTCTTTGGCCACCCGGGCGAATTCATCGGTGCGGCTGGCGATGCGGTACCCTACCTCTGGATGGGTCCGCATGATTCCCCATTCTCTTTCCGTCAACGGCCCAGGTTTGACGAGGATGTCGCCGGGGATATTGATCTTGCCGATATCGTGCAGAGTGATGAGCAGCTTCAGATTTTGTATCTCTGCGGAATCCAAACTGATGGCATTGGCAATTTTCAGACCGGTCCTTTCCATTCGTCCGACGTGTTCACGGGTCTCGTGACTGTTTTCCTCCAGGGTTTGCATCAATACTGACAGTATTCTACCCTTAACACTCCAACGGCTAGACAGCTTCTCGCGATACATGTAGGCCTCTGCTTCCTTTATAACTTCGTCCATCTCCTGCGCATTGCTTGTTTTGGTGGCGTATCCCAGGGCCACAGACAGAAGCAATCCCGTTTCCTCAATCTCGTGCATATGTGTAGTTTCCGCGATGCGCTCCTGGATTCTAACCGCTTGATCTTCCGGTGTATTGGGCAGCAGAACCAGGAATTCATCTCCACCCCATCGGGCGACCAGATCTTCTTCGCGGCAGCTCTGCCGGATTATCTCGGCGGTTTTTTGCAACAGCTTGTCCCCCGCTTCGTGCCCGAGGGAGTCGTTGACAAACTTCAGACCATTGAGGTCGGCCATGATGATGCTCAACGGAAGATTTTCCTCCGCGCTGATCGCCTCCATCTGCTGCTCGGCGTAGGCGCGGTTGTACAGGCCGGTCATCTCGTCGTGAAAACTGAGATAAAACAAGTCCTGTTCCAATTTCTTGCGCGTGGTTATGTCCCTGATCAACCCCAGAACCTCGTC